>JACRDZ010000282.1 GCA_016212735.1 Candidatus Firestoneibacteriota bacterium
AGTAGAAAATTGATAATGGGATAGGCTCTAAAATATGGAAGAATCATTGCGTTTTTTACAACCAAATGTACTTGCTAAATTTACAAGTCTGGAATTAGTAGCCAGGCTTGTTGTGGAAGGGTTTTTGTCAGGATTGCATAAAAGCCCTTCAAGAGGTTTTAACGTTGAATTTGCAGAACATAGACAATATATGCCCGGGGATGAGATAAGATATATAGACTGGAAAGCATTTGCAAAAACAGATAAATTTTATATTAAACAGTTTGAAGAAGAATCAAATTTACGTTCTTATATATTATTTGATTGCAGCCGATCGATGGAATATGGTTCCCCATTAAGTAAGTTTAACTATGGTAAATATCTGGTTGCAACATTGTCTTATCTGATGCTGCACCAGAAAGATTCAGTTGGATTGATTACTTTTAATGAAAAAATAATGAGATATATTCCCCCTCGTACAATGCATTCTCATATTCACGAGATTATTAAAGAACTTAACGTCGTAAGTACACAGAGCAGAACAGATGTAAGTACGGTTTTTCACGAATTAGCGCTCAAAATAAAACGCAGGGGACTGATTGTAGTGATTTCTGATCTCTTCGATACTCCAGAGAAAGTCATTAATGCATTAAAACATTTCAGACATAAAAAACATGAAGTTATTGTTTTTCAAGTACTGGATGAAAATGAATTAGAATTTAATTTTAAGGAAACCAGTAAATTTGTTGAACTTGAAAGTAATAAAGAAATTATTGTAAATCCGGAAGCTATACGTGAAGAATATAAAAAATCTATGAAGCAGTTTATTAGATATTATAGAAGAATGTGTTATGAAAATGCTATTGACTATGTTTTAGTTAATACATCTACTCCTTATGATTATGCACTTTTTTCTTATCTTTCAAGACGTACTCACAGGAATGTTGGAGCAGGGATAAAAGAAAATGTGTTTAATCCCGGCCTGGGCAAAGAGGAGTAGCTCGATCCTGACGATGCAGATGACATTTGCGGCATACTTTCATAGGATCAATTGGATAAATAAGTCCAAGTTCATTGGATCTTTTTAGATCTTCCATAATATCCATTGGTCTATAAAGACTTCCTGGACCATGACATGCTTCACATTGAACCCCAAGAAGATTAACTTCTTCATACAATTTTTCTTCTCCAAAACCGGTAGTATGGCATTTCAAACATTTTGGATTTTCTTGATCACTTCCTTTAAGTCTTTCAAAAGCTCTAGCATGTCCCTGCATCTGCCAGATTTCGAATATGTTTTTCATTTTTTTACCTGTATGACAGACTCCGCATTCTCTTGCTCCTACATATTTAGCTTTTTGGTTTTTATTTACTATTAATTGATTATTGGGTTTTATTCTGGAAGTATCCTGAATATTTTTTATAAGAGAAGAATCATTTTCTTCTGCATTTAGTATGTTGAAATATATAAAAATGAGAATTAATGCTGATACAAGTATAAAAGATCTTTTTCTCATACATTGTTTTCCCTGATTAAATTAATTTAATAATAATAAGGAAAGCTGATAATATATTGATAATTTTATCGAACCTTTAAAAAAAGTCAAGGGAAATCGTGAATACATAAAAACTTGACATTGCTTTAGATGTTGTTTAAAATGCACATTAAAATATTTATAGGATTTATTCAGGAGGACAACTAGTGAAAAAGTTAATACCATTTAAATTACATCTATTTCTTATGTTATTTTTGTTTTTTATTGGAATAAAAAATATTTATGCAGATCAAATTGACGAATTAATAGAAACAAATAAAGAAACTGTTTATGATTCAAGTAAGAATAAATTCCAGGATAAAGAAATAATAAAGAGTAAGAAGAGAGAAATATCGGATGAAAAAGAAGAAGCAATTAGGAATAAAATCAAAATAAAAAAGGGGAAAAAAGTTGATATAAAATATAAAAATGAAGGAAAAACTAAAGATAAATCTAAAAACAAAACCGAAGATAATATCGAAGAAAAGGAAATTAAACAGGAAGAAGATTCAACAATAATTAGAAAAACTGAAAAAGAGATAGAAAAAAATATTTACTCCAATATCCCATCTCTTGCTGATATTTATGCCGGTCAGGTTACTCAGGTTCTGGATCAGGAAGTTAAACCATTTGGATATGATGTATTTAATATAGAACCTCTAAGTTTTACTCCTTTATCAGATATTCCTGTTAATCCTGATTATATCTTAGGACCTGGAGATACTATTATAGTTGATGTTTGGGGCAGTATAACAAATCAAATTACTTTAAAGGTTGACAGAGATGGGAAGATTGTTCTTCCCTCAGTTGGGTCTATATTCGTGTCAGGAGTTGAGTTCGGGAAATTAAAAGACATTATTAAAGAGAAACTGAAAAAAGAGTACCAGAACATAGATATTGAAGTTACTATGGGCAGATTAAAAACAATTAGAGTTTATCTTGTTGGAGAACTTCGTTATCCTGGGAGTTATGATATAAGCTCTCTAGCAACTGTATATAATGCAATTATTTCTGCCGGAGGTCCATCCGAGCAAGGTTCTCTCCGTAATATTGAAGTGATTAGAAATAAACAGGTAATTGCCAAAATTGATTTTTATGATTTTTTATTAACCGGGAAAAGAACAGAAGATATTCGTTTGCAGGACGGAGATACGGTTTTTGTTAATCTTATAAGTAATACGGCTAAAATTATAGGTATGGTTAAACGCCCTGCAATATATGAGTTCTTATATCCTGTAAAACTCAGCAGTTTTATTGAACTTGCAGGTGGGACTCTGCCTACAGGTTACCTTAAAAATATTCAGATTGAAAGATCTGTTGATAATGAGAAAAAGATAATACTGAATTTAAATATAAGTGATGAACAAAAAAGTGATCTGGATAAA
>JACRDZ010000285.1 GCA_016212735.1 Candidatus Firestoneibacteriota bacterium
GTGCAAATAATATGAAAGTACTTTATAAAAGTCAGCGTTCATATCCGGAATTAAATTATGAATATCAGCCCAGTTATACTGATGTTGATTATAAAGATATTAAATATAACACATCTGTTGTAAAAATCGGATGTGATACATGCCATGACTGGACTAATGGAAATATTCATTATGATGTAACTAAACGCAGAGATGTGCAAAAAGAAGTTGTGCGCGATAGTGACAGTACTTTAAATAGATTTGACTCAGGGAAAACATCTACAGGCCACTCTCATTCACCTACTGAGGATCCTAACCACAATTCAGAATTATGTATTTCATGTCATACTTCAGATCATTTCAATTATGACAGAGATGGAATAAGTGCAATAGGCTACGTTGGCATTCAGGGAGCAAATCCTTCAAGATATATAAGAGAATATCCTAGAAATTTTACAGGATATAAGCTTGATTATCCTATTGGTGATGAAGAAGGGCTTATGGAAACAACAGGAATAGACAGACTTGGTACTCATGCAGCACAATTGCGTGTTGTTGAAGATGAATCTTATAGCGGCAAAAGTCATAAAAATCGTCTTTCCTGGGTTTACTGGAAATACTGGGGTGATACTACACAATCAGAAAGAAAAAGAAGCTATGATCCTTATTATATTGAAGCCCATCCTGAGGATACAACCTGCGGTTTAATGCTTTCAAGAAAAAGATCCAGATGGGGACAGAGATTCGATTCATTTAAATTTGAAGATTTATTGTCTAATGCTGCAAATGGGAAAAATATTAATTTATTTAATAAGGAAGCGGACCAGGATAATTATCGTCCTGTGATTATTTGCCAATCATGTCATACACCTCATTTTGCAGCAGCAGGTCTTGTTGAATATAATTCAGGAGCAGCACAAAAAGAAGCCACTCCGCATACAGCTCTTTTATATGCAACACAGGCAGAATCATTTATGTGCCGCGTATGCCATGTAAATGGAGGTAATGTAGCTCATCCTGTACATAGACCTACCAGATATAATGAGCCGACTAATGGAAGCTATAGAGCAAGTGAGGATAATAAATATTTTAATAGTATGGATATAGTTGCAGATACAACATCGATAATATTTGATGGAGGTGGAAGTGTTAGAAGAGGAATTGGGTTAAGTGATACAATGCATAGGCTGGTTCTGACAAGGGAATATGAATCTGTTCGTTATGTAATAGAAAAAAAGATGGGTGTATTTCATTTACGTGATACAACCGCAGTCTTAAGAATTAAAAATGATAAAGGCGATATTCTTAAACCAGGGCAGATATGGAGAGTTTCTGACAGCCATGGACCACTTAAGCCCGCTAATTACCCTAGAGCTGGTGGTAGTTTAAATAATTATAATTATGAGGATAAAAATTTGCTTGGTTTACCAGGACAGATAGTTGACACAACTACTGATTATGGAGGAAGTCCGACAACCCACAGAAGCCGTTTAGTTTGCGATTCCTGTCATGCTCCGCATTCAGCAGGAACTCCAATGGGTACATATATTCTTGAAGGTCATGATTCATGTTTGCCTGTTGCATATGGAAGTAATTCAGCCGGTTCAAAGAGTGGTTTTGCTCAAGGAAGCATGGATGGTGCTGCTCAACCAAGTCAAACAGACGATGAACCAACCTGTATTTTATGTCATCCGCAATAATTTTAACATCAATTGACTGGATTATTTGTTATATATATTAATTCATTACTATTTAAAGGTTTCTCTGTGTCTGTGGTTAATTTTTGACATTACCCTAAAACTTAAAGAGGTAAAAAATATGTTACCTGATAAAAAGGGCCATTTTGGAATTTTCGGCGGTAAATTTGTACCCGAAACATTAATGGCAGCTCTTTTTGAACTTGAAAAAGCATATATTAAAATCAGTAAAACTAAAGGATTCAAAAAAGAATTCAATTATTATCTGGAAGAATACGCTGGACGGCCAAATCCTTTATATTTTGCTGAAAGATTAACAAAGAGATTAAATGGAGCAAAGATATATCTCAAAAGAGAAGATTTGAATCATACTGGAGCACATAAAATAAATAACACACTTGGCCAGATTATTCTTGCAAAATACATGGGTAAAACAAGAATAATAGCTGAAACAGGTGCAGGACAGCATGGTGTTGCAACAGCTACAGTATGCGCTATGTTTGGACTTAATTGTGTTGTTTATATGGGGGAGGAAGATATAAAACGCCAGGCTTTAAATGTAATAAGAATGAAATTGCTTGGGGCTAAGGTTATTCCTGTTTCATCAGGGTCAAGAACATTAAAAGATGCTATGAATGAAGCTATCCGCGATTGGGTAACAAATGTAGGAAATACATATTACCTTATTGGTTCTGTTGCTGGCCCGCATCCATATCCTATGGTAGTAAGAGACTTTCAATCAGTTATAGGAAAAGAAACTAAAAAGCAGATATTAAAAAAAGAAAAGAGACTTCCAGATTACCTTGTTGCATGTGTTGGCGGCGGGAGCAATGCAATGGGATTATTCTATCCATTTTTAAAAGATGATGTGAAATTTATAGGAGTTGAAGCTGCCGGACTTGGGATAGATACACAAAAGCATGCGGCTACACTTTGCGCAGGCAGTCCAGGAATTCTTCATGGATCTCTAAGTTATCTTCTTCAGGATGAATCTGGACAGGTAAAAATTGCTCATTCTATTTCAGCTGGACTTGATTATCCTGGAGTTGGGCCTGAACACAGCTATTTTAAAGAAACAGGACGTGCAGAATATGTATCAATTACTGATCAGGAAGCTTTAGACGCTTTTAAACTGCTTTCAGAAACAGAAGGGATTATTCCTGCACTGGAATCAGCACATGCTATTGCTTATGTTTCGAAACTAGCTCCAAAACTTCCTTCGGATAAAACTATTGTTGTTTGTCTTTCTGGACGCGGAGATAAAGATGTAAATACAGTAAGTGATATATTGAAAATTTAGGAGTTTTTATGATTACTGAATTAGATAGTAAACTTAAAAATATTAAAAAAAGCGGTAAGAAGTTCTTTGCTCCGTTTATAACTGCAGGATATCCAAATCTATCTGTAACTGAAAAATTAATTCTTGAAATGGAAGCATGCGGTGCTGATTTAATAGAACTTGGTATACCTTTTTCAGATCCGCTTGCAGACGGTCCCATTATTCAACATGCATCAGAAGTGTCTTTACAAAAAGGGACAAATCTTACCAGTATATTTTCTTTAGTAAAAAAAGTTCGCTATTTTACAAAAATACCAATAGTATTTATGAGTTATTATAATCTAATTTATCATTATGGTATTGATCAATTTGTGCAGTCTGCAAAAGAAAATGGAGTAAATGGATTAATTGTTCCTGATTTACCTCCTGAAGAAGCTCTTTATTTAATTAAGACAGCAAAAGAAAATAATTTATCAACCATATTTCTTTTTACTCCAACAAGCTCAAAAGAAAGAATTAAACTAATAACTCAAAAAAGTACAGGATTTATATATTACGTATCTCTGACAGGTGTAACAGGAACAAGAGACAGCCTTTCTTCAAAAATTAAATCAGACATTGAAATTGCCCGGCAATTTACTGATAAGCCAATTGGTGTAGGATTCGGCGTGTCAAATACAGATCAAGCGCGTGAAGCAGCTATATCTTCTGATGGAGTTATTGTTGGCAGTGCAATTATCAAAGAAATTTCAAATAATATTAATGAATCTGAAGAAAACATGGTAAATAAAGTAAGTATTTTCATTAAACAATTAAGTAAAGCAATACATGAAGAGTAAAAATATGGAGTATAAAAGTGGAAAAAAATATGCCGGATAAACCCACAGAAGAATGCGGCGTTTTCGGTGTCTTTGGGAATAGCAGAGCTGCACAGCTTACTTATCTTGGAATTTATGCGTTACAGCATCGTGGACAGGAAAGTGCAGGGATTACAACCTCTGATGGAAAACGTATTTATTTCCATCGCGGGATGGGCCTTGTTAATGATGTTTTTAACGAAAAAATATTGGATAGACTTCCAGGATATATAGCTTCAGGTCATGTCAGATATTCAACTGCCGGATTAAGTAATATTGCTAATGCACAGCCTTTTGTTGTCCAGTACGTACGCGGCGGACTGACAATTGCGCATAATGGTAATCTGATAAATGCAATTGAGCAAAGAGAAAAGCTTGAAAAAGAAGGTGCAATTTTTCAATCCTCTATGGATACTGAAGTTATTGTTCATCTCATAGCGCGTTCAAAAAGAGAAAATTTCGAAGATGCAGTAATTGAAGCTTTAAAACAGATAAAAGGATCTTATTCACTGCTAATAATGAATGAAAATAAATTAATAGGAATACGCGATCCGCACGGTTTTAGACCTTTATGTCTTGGCAAGCTCGGAGACTCTTATATTTTTAGCTCAGAAACATGTGCATTAGACCTTATCGAAGCAGAGTTTATACGTGAAATTAATCCTGGAGAAGTTTTGGTTATTGATAAAAACGGGATGAATTCTATTACTCCTTTTACACAGGTTCAACATTCACATTGTATGTTCGAATATATCTATTTTGCCAGACCTGATAGCAATGTATTCGGCCAGAATGTTCATCTGGTTCGTAAAGCTTTAGGTAAAGAACTTGCATTGGAATTTGGAGTAGAAGCAGATATTGTTATTGGTATACCTGATTCAGGGTTGAGCGCAAGTCTGGGATATAGTGAACAATCCGGG
Organism: Candidatus Firestoneibacteriota bacterium; assembly: GCA_016212735.1. The sequence continues at coordinate 4,733 of JACRDZ010000285.1, forward strand.
ATTCCGTTTGATTACGGACTTATTAGAAATCACTATGTAGGTCGAACATTTATTCAACCTACTCAAATACTTCGCAATATAGGTGTAGGGATAAAACTTAATCCTGTAAAAGAAGTGTTGTCAGGCAAACGTGTAATAGTTATTGATGATTCGCTGGTAAGAGGCACTACAAGCCGTAAAATAGTCAGATTCCTGCGTAATTCAGGTGCTCGTGAAGTACATTTTAGAATATCCTCCCCTCCAATAAAATTCCCATGTTTTTATGGTATTGATACTCCCATGCAGGAAGAATTAATTGCTTCAAATCATGAAATAGAAAATATTCGTCAATATTTAAATGTGGAAACATTGAGATATCTAAGTATTGAAGGTATGTTAAAAGCATGCGGACCAAAACATCATAATTTCTGTCTGGCTTGTTTCAATGGACAGTATCCTGTTAAAATTAATAAAAACAATTGCAATAATTCAAATAGAAAAAACGACCGGATAAACGTTCTTATCGAAGAGCAGCTGGAATTTTAGTATGATAAATTTTATAAACAAACTGATACAAATACCAATTGTTATGTGGAATGAGCTTTTAGGTATGTGGTGGTTTGTTTTTATTGGTATTTCTTTCGGTGCACTTATAAAAACTTATAAACTGGACCGCAAGCTATACAAAATCCTCAATCAACGTGAATTAAGCATGATTTTTCTGGCTACTTTTATTGGAATAATTAGTCCATTATGTTCATGCGGTATTTTACCTGTTGTAATTACACTTATCGAATGCGGTATTCCCCTGTCTCCAGTATTGGCACTTCTTATTACATCTCCTATAATGAGTCCTGATGCGCTCATTCTTACTTATGGCGTACTTGGAGATAAACTGGCTTTTGCAAAACTTTTTGGTGCAGGTTTTATGGGTTTAAGCGCAGGTTTTACTACATATTTATTAAGCAGAAAAGATTTTTTTGGTAAAGATGTTCTTAAAATGCATAAGCTAATAGATTCTTGTATAGTTAAAGCAAGTGATATGCAGAATAAATCTCCTGGAGAAATCCCTATTAATACTGATTTAGCTCTTAACAAACTTGATTTTTTTATACAGCGTGCGTGGGAACTTTTTCGCTTTATGGGTAAATTTATACTTATTGCAAGTTTTATTGAAGCAATTATAGTTATTTTTATTCCTATAGATGTAATTATTCCCATGCTTGGTAAGGATAATATATTCTCCCCTGTATGGGCAACTCTCTTGGGAATTCCATTTCCTGTAAATGGTGTTTCTGTTGTCCCTATTTTGCAGGGATTAATAAAAAAAGGTATGGGCACAAAAGCAAGTATATCTTTTCTTATATCAGCGCCTGTTACAAGTATTCCAGCTGTAATAGCTTTAAATGGCATGTTTAAGAAACAGGTTGTTATTACTTTTATTCTAATATGTTTTATAGGATCCATATTTCTTGGATATTTACTTGGATGAAAGGCTGCAATGCATAAGTCTGAAATGGAAAAAGTGATTTATATAAAAAAAATAGCGCAATTATCAAATATAGAAGACAATATTAACAGAGTTTATTTTGGTGAAGAGTTCTGCCAATGGATTCTGCCTTCTTTAGAGGATTTTAAAAATGCCAGAAAAATATCTGAGGAAAAAGGGATAAATTTTACATGTGTATTACCTTATTTTTCTGAAAGCTGTATAAATAAATTATCTGAAATACTAAAAATATTATCAAATTACACTTCTTGTGAAGTTGTTATTAATGACTGGGGAAGTTTATATTTTATCAATAAACATTTCCCTGAATTTAAAATTATTCTGGGAAGATTGCTTACAAAACAACGAAGAGGAGTTCCTGTTATTTCCTATGATGACATACCTCTGGAAGGTAAAAAAATGTTAAGAACCAACTGTATAAATTCACCTTATTGGATAAATTTTTTAAATCATTTTCATATTGAAAGAGCTGAAATAGATAATACACATGATTTAAGAGAACATAATATTGATTTACCTCTAAAATGGTCAATTTATTATCCTTATGGTTATATTACAACAACACGATTATGTTTTTACAATTATGGCAAGAATGGCTGGCAGAGGGAAAAAAGGGGTGGTACAACATGTTCTCGTTCGTGCCTTGGGAAAAATATACGATTGCATTATCCTTCTTTTGACTCAGAAATCTATCTTCTGGGAAATACACAAATTTATAAAAGTAAAAGTCTTCCATCTAATTTATCAAAATATGGAATTGATCGAATAATAGATAATAATAAACTCCTAATTAATGTCAAATGTCTAAATCCAAATGTCAAATCAATGTCTAAATGTCAAATTATTAAAGCTTAGTACATCTCCACAGCTACAAAAACCAGATTCCCACTAAAAAATTGCGGGGAATGACACAACCTCTTGCTTGTCATCCCCGACAGGCATTAGTCATTTAAACTCCTATTTTATCATTCTCGATTACTTATTCCACATTGCTTGTGTGTATTGTAACGTTGTAGTGTTAAAATCTATTTATTTCCCACTGCTTGGAACAGGCTCTACAACAATTATGATATTTTCTTTTTTTTCGTTTAATGATATGTTTA
>JACRDZ010000292.1 GCA_016212735.1 Candidatus Firestoneibacteriota bacterium
AATGTGTATGATTCAATGAATATTGAAAATAATAAGATTGGAAGTACGTATGGAAAATTTACAAGTTATAAGATATCTAATTTATTTAATAGTACAAAATATTTCTGGCAGGTTGTTGCAAAAGATAATTCCAGCAATTATTCTGTGAGTGATATTTCGTGGTTTATGACTTCAAAAAATATTCAATATAATTATCCTCCATATATTAATAAGTTTCCTTATGAACCATTTGTGGCGGCAGAAACAGGTATAAATTTATGGCTTGTGTGGAATATCTGGGATCCTGAGAATCAATCTATCTCTGAGATTCATCTTGCCAAACAGGATAATAAAATACATCTTCTTGATTCCACTACTTTAAAAGGCTACACTTATAGTACAAACTGGAATTTTTCCGATTTAGAATCTAATACAAAATATTTCTGGCAGATAAAAACAAAGGAAATATTTGCAGAACAAATAAAGGAGACAATAAGTCCAATATGGACATTTTATACAGTTAAAGATGGAGATAATATTCCGCCGGTTGAACCATATAATCCATATCCAGCTCCTTTCGCAAAAAAAATAGAAAATAATCCTGTATTAAGCTGGGAGAGTAACGATCTTGACGGGAATATAGCATATAATAAGATATACTGGGGAAAAGAAGCGGATAATTTCACCAATATGATCCAGACTACAGCTTTTAGTTATGCAATGACTGGATTAACATTGGGCAGTAATTATTACTGGTATGTTGCTGCTGTTGATGATAAAGGAAAAGAGACAAAAGGCCCGGTCTGGGAGTTCAGTGTAAATGCAATCTTAGAGAATAGACCTCCTCATCCTCCATATAATCCTGAACCAAAAAATGCATCTATTATAAGTGCATCTAATTCTGTAACTCTTTCATGGAATGGAGTGGACCCTGACCAGGATACTGTTAATTATTTTGTTTATCTGAGTTATATTAACAAATATGGAAACGATATTATGGTTTTTTGGGGAGAAACAGGAACAGCAAAAAGTATTAATGTGAATCTGGAAGAAAATAGAGTTTATTCCTGGCAGGTTGTTGCAAATGAAAATAATTGGGGAATTGTAGTAGGTCCTGTATGGAGATTTACTACATCTTCGAATATGTAAGTTTTTCATCGCAGACCCTAAATATTATTTTTTATCGCAAATATAAGGTTTATTGCTTTTATTGTAATCTTCAAGCTTTCGTTCTGTCATTTTTTTCTCTTCTTCTGATAACGCTTTATATCCTCTGCCATAAGACCATCCATATCCCCAGCGATACCATGTTGGAAAAATCCATGAGCCTCCAAAACGGACACCTTTATAAACAATTTCAGCTAAAATAAGGTCACCGGTTTTTTCCAGAATACAATCTCTTAAAGCTTTATCAGCCTGTAACCGTTCCTCAAAAGTGCCGCCTTTCCAATAAGCTATATCATGATTTAAACAACAATCGCACCATAAATTTTTATTTTTATATGTCCCATCAGGGAATAAACTGCATCCATCACTTTCAAATGGTTTAATAACATCCTGCGAAGAGCTAAAATTAGGGATTTTATTATCTATTTGTCCAATTAAATGCACAGTATCTTTTATTAATGTAAAAGAAGATTCAAATCTATTAATACTCGGGCTAATTTTTAAGGCTAATGAATCAAAATATAAATTTTCAAATGCATATATAGGAGTTAAAATCATAAAATAAAAAATTAAAATTTTTATATTTCGCATAGTAAGGAGTATTTACCTTTTAGTCATGATTATACTTTTCAAATATTATAGCATTTAGATAATATTATATTATAAAAGTTATATCTATAATTTTTAAATGCACAAAAATTTCATTTATAATATAGAAAAAAATTGTAATAGCTAAAATAATATTAATAATCGTTTGACGATATTTTATTAAATTATTCATAACTTTTACTCAAACAAATAATAAATTCCTTCTTTATCTTTAACTAAACCAATTATTGCCATTTGCTCCTGGGTTAAAAAAGAAGCCCATTTTTCTATTTTATTTTTATCTTTTTCTATTGTTGCATAAATTGCTCTATTTAAAATGTTGATTGCTTCTTCTGAACGATTGTTATTATTTAAGGGAAATATATATTGAGCGATTTTCTTAAAACACCATCTTTAAGTATTGCAAGAGATATGAATTATCTTCAATTTCTTTAATCCAAATTAATTTATTTTTATCTTTAGGAAAATTCGGATCAATATTATACCTTTTATTTATTTGAATTAAAGCTTTCCAAATTTCTGCGCGAACCTCTAAATTATCATAAAACATATTTTCTTGAAGTTTTTTAGAGGACTCTTCATTCCCCAATCGAGCTAAAACTTGCACAACTGCTTTTTTCTGCTGTATAGATGTACTATCTAAATAATTATGTAATAATTGGATAGGGTTCCAACGCTCAATCCCTGAATTATTTTTATTACAATATACATAAAATGAAGTATCTTTTCCTAAATCGTCAGCAATAAATCCATGACCAATAATTGTAAATAAGAACCTAGAATAGGTATCTTCAATATTCTTATCTTTCTGAATGTTAACCATACTAAGAATTCTATGCAGTAAATATTCCCTATATGTAATATCTTTTGAAGAAAAAATACATATTAGAAATCCTAATGCGTCATAACTTTTAACTGAGATGTAAAATTCCTTCCATATATTATATTCCTTGATTAAAAATAAATTTATAATACACTATTTGCATAGGACATTAATGGTGAATAATATGGCTATCGATAATTTTTATATACCCATAAGATTGAAACCTTCATCTACTAAAGCTCGTCTGACTATTTTTCTAACTTTTGTTGCTACTTCAATTGCATGAAGAGCCTCTTCTTTAGTCACCGTTTCTTCTTCCCCTGGATAACGCGTTGTTATTGCAAATGGAGTAAGTTCTTCTGCATCTTTTATTGTTTCAACCCAATTTGCTTTTTCTGCACAAAATTCTAATAAACGACGTATATTATGAGTATAAGGAAAATCAATATTCTTATATACTAAATAAGCTTTCAGATATTTTTCAGCACATTGCTGCGCATGATAAGCAATTAATCTATATGGACATTTATTTTCCAAAATTAAAGCATGACGTGCTAAATCCAAATCTTCGTCTCCGTAACTTATCCATTGATTTACTTTTCGTACAATTTCCGAATTAATGTCGTTCATAGAGAATTCTTCCCTCTTGCCATGCTGGTCGTGCTATAGTCCCAGGAATTTGTCGATCACGTTCAAATTCTTCCGGGGTCAATATAACGATATCTGTTGCAATATTTAGCCCATGCAATGCTCTATCCATATCAACCATTAATGCTCTGCGGCTTCCATGTACTTGACAAATCACCAAAATGTCCACATCACTATATTTATCATATGAACCCCTAGCCTGTGAACCAAATAGGATTATTTGTTGAGGATGAAAATTATTAATCAATCGTTGTGTGGCTTCGTTTAAGATATTTTCATTAACCATAGAACCTCCCGTCATTTAACTGGTTTTACATCCAAGGGGATTTAAAACTTATATTTATATTATAGAATGTGTCTAATGTAATGGTCAAGAAAAATAAAACGGATAAAACGGATTGTTCAATATCTCCCCAATAGGTATAGATATTTTTTCAATGTTTGTTATAAATAAAACCTACTACAGAATAATTATTAATATTTTTATCTTCCTAACAATTCAAAACAATCCCCGCAATATCTAACGCTGCATTTGGTCTTGCAATATTTTTTACAGCTTCCTGCATCTTTAATAATCTGTTTTTGTCATTCAGCAAGTTATCTATTTTAAATGCAAGAGCAGGTAAATTGTTACATCTAATTGCAACACCTTCTTCAAGAAAATGATCGCTATTACGCTGTTCTTGACCTGGGATTGGATTTACTATTGCCATAATAAGGCCGGATGCAAGTGCTTCGGAGCTTGTTAATCCGCCTGATTTTCCTATTAATATATCTGATGCAGCCATGAAAATATCCATTTCTTTTGTATATCCGACAACTTTTATTGGATGTTTAGTATATCATCCTTAATTTATTTGGTAATATTTCAAAATCAAAATTATTATCTTCTTTTTCTATATCCCCATGTATCTGCAAAATTAATTTTTTATCTGAGAGAATACTGATTTTTTTAGCTTTAATATATTTGCCGATTTTATTTTTATTTAAAAAAGATGTCAAAATACCATAACATACATTTAGCGTTCCAGAATTGATGTATCTTAAATGTAAGTTCCCATCATCAAGAACAGCTTCCGGCATTATATTTAATCCAAAACCATAAAATGGTATTTTTGTAATAATTAGTGATAGAGCATTTTCAATTTCAATAATATTTCCATCAACATCTATTTTAATATTACATCTTTCATACTCTTTAAAAATTGCATCTATTGTTGCTCTTATATAAGGGATAAATCCTTTTATATTCGAACCTCCTTTTGGAATTAAATATTTTTTGCGCAATTTTAATATTTGTCCATCAACGCCTATGCTAGCCAATAAAGCTTTTTTATCATTGTTGCATAATATTAAATCCACAAGATGAACTTTACCATTTTTAATTTGTTTTAAATTTTTTGTAATAGAATTTGGCAGTGGAAGTGTATATTTTAAAGCATTCCCAGTGCCTAAAGGTAAATAAGAAATAGTCGTTTGTTCTTTGATTGAATTTATAATATCATAAATTGTTCCATCGCCACCACAGCCAATAATAACATCAACTTTATTTTCTAAATCTTTAATGCAATCGCGAAATTCAATTTTAGATTTAGTATCCAGACCTGCAATAATGCTTTCTCCATCTAAAAGTTTTGAAGCTTTTTTTATAACATTATATTTATTATCTATAGTTAAATTTCCAGAATATGGATTTATAGCAAATCCAAATTTCATTTATTGCTCCCGGTCACATTTTTTTCGTCAAACTCAGCCAGAATTGTTTCTCCGGCTTTAACTCTCTCGTGTTTCTTTACTTTAATATTGATATTTTCATTATATGGTATAATTATACATACTTGAGAACCTAATTTAATTATACCTAATTTTTGATTTTTTTCAACTTTTTCATTTTCTTTAATCCATGTTTCAATTCTTCGGGCAAGAAGTCCGGCTATTTGAATAACTTTAATTTTCCCAATTTTAGAATTTATTGTTGTTTCAGACCGTTCATTATCTATTGCTCGAAGTGTATTAGTAACTCTTAAACTTCCTTTAACATATTTTGTTTTTAAAATATTACCTGAAATCGGAATACGCTGCACATGCACCACAAGCGGGCTCATAAAAATTGAAATTAAACAATAGGGACCATCTCCGATATCTTCAATTACAGAATATATTTTTCCCAGAAGACCTTTGAAAATTGCTAACTGTTTAATATTATCAATTATCAAAATTTCAATAATTTTTCCATCTGCCGGAGATACAATATTATTCCCTAAAGGAGAATTCCTCTTTGGATCACGATTAAAAAAAACATAAAATAAATATCCTGCTAAACCTGCTAAAAAACAAATTATTATAATTATAATAGTATACATTTTTTTCTCCTTATTATAAAGTCCAATTTATTCATTTGAAAGTAAAGCAATTTTAGTGCCAATATCTATATTATGCATTGATCTAATTAATATGAATTTTTTTTTACATGAGTGGAATTTTTATTCACACCAGGGTTTGAAAAATGTTAAATTGTATATATGTATATATAATTTGACAACCTATAACATTTATAATAAATTGTAAAGGGTTATTTTTAAATAAGGTTAATATGGACAATAAGATAAATAGAATTTATTCAAGTATATTTCTTCTTTCTTTTACTACTCTGGTTTATGAGATATTACTTATAAGAATTCTTTCTGTTTTGATGTATTACAGCTTTGTTTCACTTATTATTTCTCTGTCACTTTTTGGAATTGGGATCGGAGCATTGCTTGTATATCTTATACCTGAAAGATTTCCCAAAGAGAATATCTCCGTGTATTTTACTATTTTTGCCGGTTCTTTACTTATCCCTTTTATACTGCTTAATCTGGTTGAATTATATCCTGTATATTTTTCAAGCACTTTAAGCATATTTCATCCGCCGCAGCTAAAACCGTTTCAAACCAGTTTCTATACATCTGGTCTAAATTGGGAGAGTTATGTTTTTCTTACAGTGTTTTTTCTATTAATTTCTATCCCTTTTGTATTTACAGGAATAACTGCCAGTCTTTTTATTTCATCCTTTAATAAAAAAATAAGCAAACTTTATTTTTTTGATCTTATAGGTGCAAGCTGCGGAAGTTTTATGGTAATCCCTTTTTTAAGTTTGCTAGGAGCACCCGCTTCAATTTTACTAAATTCTATTCTGGCTTTTTCAGGAGTTTTTATTATTTCAAAAGAATTTATTAAAATGCTGCTCAACCGTATATCCCTGCTTTTTATAATTTTAATATTATTTATTACGATGTTATTATCTTTATTATATCAGATTCCAAAAATAAATTTTGTTCGTGGATATTATGAACCCGGAATACTTTATACGAAATGGAACGCAATATCACGTGTCGTTGTCTATTCAGGTATGATACAAATGTTTCCGAACAGGATAAGTAAAACATATCGTGGAAATATCCCATCACAGCTTGGAATGGCAATAAATGATACAGGATATACAGTAATGGTGAGGTTTGATGGAGATATAGAAAAAGTAAAATATGTGAAATATCTTATCAATTCATTGGTATATTCCATTTATGAAAATAGAAATAAAAATGTTCTTCTGATTGGTCCTGGGGGAGGGGAGGAAATTCTCGGTGCGTATTCTTATCAGCCTGTAAATATTACAGCAGTTGAAATGAATCCAACAGTTGTGGAAACAGTAAATGAGCGTTTTAAAAATTTTACAGGTGCTCCTTATAATCTGCCGAATGTCAGGACAATAGTTGAAAATGCGCGCAGTTATATAAGATATTCTTCCAGTAAATTTGATATCATTTCTGCTTCATTAGTTTATGAATGGTTCGAACCTGCAGCAGGAGCTTTTTCATTAAGTGAAAGTAATCTCTATACTCTGGAAGGTTTTATAGATTATTTCAATCATCTGACCAGAGATGGAGTCTTAAATATCTGTCGTTTTACGGACAGGCGTTCTCTGCGTTTTACAGCTATGGCAATAGAAGCTTTGAAAAAAATTGGAGTAAAAAATCCAGAAGAACACATATTTATTGCCAATTCTTATGGTTTAGGTGATTTTATTTTTAAAAAGACTCCATTTACACAGGAAGAGTTGAAATTACTTAAAGAAAGAGCAAGAAATCTTGATTTTGGAATTTTGTATTCACCTGACATAAATATAATAAATAAATTTTCACAATTAATAAAAACAGAAAGCATGGAAGAATATTATAAAAACAGTGAATATAATTTGTCTCCTGCTACAGATGATATGCCATTTTTTAATTTCCTGATTAAACCTTCAACGTTTTTTTCAACAGCTTTGTGGCTCAAATCATCTGATTTTGAAGACCGGGCAATATATGTTTTAAAAGAAATATTTTTACTAACGTTTATAATGACAGGATTACTTTTTGTCCTGCCATTTTTATTTTCATCAAATTACAAAAAGAACGATTCAATATTAAATACAGCATTAATACTTATGTATTTCGGTTGTATAGGATTTGGATTCATGCTTATAGAAATATCTTTTATGCGAAAATTTAATTTGATAGTCACTCATCCAACACTATCTATTTCTTTAATTCTCTTTTCCATGCTTTTAAGCGGAGCATTGGGCAGCTTAACAACTAATAAAATACCAGTTCTATCTGGTCTTAAAAATTTTAGAATAATACTTTTTATTCTTAATATAGTTATTTTAATATATATCTTTTTTATGGACTCATGGCTTGGTGCAATACAAAATACAAATCTAATATATCGTTATTTAGAAGGTGTAATAATTATTTTCCCGTTGAGTTTTTTAATGGGTATGCCTATGCCATTAGGGATAAAGATGCTTGGAGACGACAAATCTTTTCTTTTACCCTGGGTCTTTAGTATAAATGCTGCAGCAAGTGTTATGGGTTCTGTGTCTGCTTTTATAATTGCTCTAAATTTTGGATTTAATGTTACGCTATATACAGCATTAAGTGCATATTTATTAGCGCTGTTGACTATTTTTAGTGTACGGTAAAAAATCTATCTTGACATATTTTTACATAAATAATATATTGTAAAGTTAATAAACCTAGAAACAAAAAAAGGAGATTTAAAATGAAAATGGCTTTAATTAGTTTTGCTTTTGTATTATTTGGCAGTATAGTTTCTACAAATGTTTCAGCAGCAGATAAAATAGTTGTATTGGAAACAACTCAGGGTAAAATAGAAATAAAACTTATGCCTGATATTGCACCAAAAGCATGTGAAAATTTTACTAAACTGATTGAAAAGGGATACTATAATGGTTTGATATTTCATAGAGTTATTAAGCAGTTTATGATTCAGGGAGGAGATCCAACAGGTACAGGACGAGGGGGGAACTCTATATGGAATAAACCATTTGAAGATGAGGTAACACCTAAAGTTAAATTCAATGAACCAGGGATTTTAGCAATGGCAAATGCAGGTCCGAATACAAACGGCAGTCAGTTTTTTATTACTACTGTAGAAACACCATGGCTGGATATGCACCATACAATATTTGGTAAAGTTACTTCTGGTTATGATATTGTTCAAAAAATTGAAAGTACAAAAGTCGATTCATCTGACAGACCTGTTATTACTCAAAAAATCATAAAAGCATATTTGAAATAATAATGAGAACAGGTACATGTTTGTAATAAGAAAAAATCTGTCTTTACCTTACCTGATGCCTGCTTCCCATATACCATGTTTATTGCATTCAATTCGTGCAACAATATGTTCTCCTCCAAATATTTTAGTTTTAAATTCAATAATGGGTTTACTACTTGGAGTAAGTGTAATTTTCTGTACTAACTGGTAATTCACATAAACTTCAATATATTTTATATAATGGTCTTTTTCCATTGGATGAAGAGTTTCCCCTACTTGAACAGAAATCGTAACATCTCCTTTATCCAGATTATCCCAATTAATATTTACTACGGGACTATGTTTTTTCTCTTCTTCACTGGGATTTGTGTAATCTTTTACTCTATTAATAATATTTTCAACCTGAGTTTCTATTAAGTAATTAGCAATAATATTAGCTTCTTCTTCTATAATATGTTTTGGATTTTTTAGTTGCATTTTATTTACAGTATTTTTCCATTCCAGAGCGGTTTTTTTTATTGAAGTAGCGCGTGTGAATGTATGACAGTAATTGCATTTTTGTTCAAATAATTTTTTTGGCGTTATTTTATTTTCATCTTCTACGTTTTCTTGTGAATTAACTTGTATTGATATAAAAAGTAAAAACATAAAAGAAATCATAACATATAAATTAAATTTTTTTATCATAAAATTTCCTCCTATACCTAATAGCAAATAGATTAGCATATTATGTTGTTTTAATCAAGTTGACAAAAAGGTTGTTTTGAAAAAAGTTTTTGTATAAATTTTTTAGTATAAATTACACTTGACAATCATTTCCCCTAACAATATACTTTGATATAAATAATATAATTCAGTATAGCTATAATTTCGCTTCTTTGAAGTTTTTACCGACTAATGCAATGTAATATCCAACTTTAAGAGTTATTTTTTTGTTAAATTCACAATTTAGTCTTATTAGGAGATAATTTAAATATGAATTTTGAAAGATATAAAAGATATATAAGTGAGATTGAAGCTATTGATCTTTCTTCTATTTCAGAAACAGGAGGAAAGGGATCTGCTCTTGGTGAATTGCAGAAATATCTACCTAATATTAAAGTCCCACGTGGTTTTATTATAACAACGAAAGCATATTTGGAATTTTTAAATATAAATGGACTTAGTAAAAAAATTCAAAAATTGTATTCTGAAATAAAAAAAGACGATATTATTTCACTTCAATATAAGTCTCAAATAATCCAGGAAACTATCG
>JACRDZ010000286.1 GCA_016212735.1 Candidatus Firestoneibacteriota bacterium
ATGGAACATTGTGTCCTTCGTGGGATGGTAGAAATTGTAATTTGATTAATTTATATTATCCTGAAATGGAAGGTGTATGCATAATAAAAGAAGTTTCTGAAAACTCAAAAAATAATTATCAACCTGGTATTTCAAAATCACAAATTGAAAATAAAGTATTTAATTTCTTAAATTCAGATGTTTTTTGTCCATGTACTGCAAACTATTATGCAAATTCAAATCAAGGTAAAATATATTTGCCTCTATGGAAGCCAATTGTTCAGTGCGATCTTGCTCTTATCCCATGGTTTAATAAAATTGGTATAACAAGTATAAAAGTTATACCTGCAAATATTTCTCATGAATATATTAAAAAAATTATAAAAATTTGGAGAGAAGCAGTAGATAGTTATTATCGTGACCCGGACACATGGGAAATAAAAGAAAAATGGATTGAATCCATGCAGATTTTACATAATATACCATTACGTATGGATTTATATTACCTGGGAAGAAATTTTTAGGGGCTGTGACGAAAATATGGAGAGAAATGTGGAAATTGTTGCAACAGCATATACAATTGAAGATGTGCTTTTATTAAAAGATATGCCTGTAGATGTTATCCGGTTTGGTGAACCTGACTGCTTTTATCGGGCTTTAAGGAACTGGCCTATTGAAAATATAGAAAAAGTAATAGAAATATTAAATAAAGAAAAAAAAGATTCCCATTTTCAGTTTTTGAATTCACCTGGAAGTATGAAAGAAACAGAATTTTTGATTAAAATATCCAGAAATTTCCCGGACCTTACTGTTGTTGTAGAAACTTATGGATTCCTGTCTTACATAAAAAATAAAAAAGTTGCAGGAATAAATATTCCTATGTATAATAACGAAAGTCTAAAAATGTTAGGAAAGTATAATATAAAATCTATTAGCTTATCAAAAAATGTTAAAGAGGAGGAAATAAAAACATTATCCAGTATTATTAAAAAAGAAGGATATCCCATTGTCCTTGAATATTGTTTTTATGGAAGAGATAGGCTTTTATCAAGCTGGCAGTGTTTTTTACAGCATTTAGCACCGCAAACACAGTTGTTAAATAAAGATTGTACAAATATTTGTAATAATCAAGAACTTATTTTATATGACAAAGATAATTCGGATATAAAATACTCTATTACTGGAAATACAATTGTTTCTGCAGGTTCAAATGATAGAATAAACACACTGGGACAATATATAAAAGCAGGGATAACATCTATACTTCTGGATTTTTATTATGAAAATATTAAAAGTAAGGAAATAAGTAATATTGTGCATAGAACAAAAAAGAGTCTGGAGGAGTACGAAAGTGAGAAACAAAAACAAAATTAAACTGGCAATAGTAGGTATAGGAAATTGTGCAAGTTCATTAATTCAAGGGATAGAGTTTTATAAACATAAACCAAGAAAAGAATCAATTGGTTTGACCAATTATGATATTGATGGATATCTGCCAGATAATATTGAAATTGTCGCGGCATTTGATATAGACAAGCGCAAAGTCGGTAAAGATTTAAAAGATGCGATATTCAGTTCACCGAATTGTACAAAAGTATTTTTTGACAATTTTTTGCGTTTAAAAGTAAAAGTTATGATGGGGGAAGTTCTTGATGGAGTTTCATCACATATGGTTAATTATCCGGAAGAAAGACGGTTTATTATATCATCTGAAAAACCAGTTGATATTGGAAAAGTACTTCGAAAAACAGGAGCTGAAATTTTAATAAGTTATTTACCTGTAGGTTCAGAAAAAGCTGTGCATTTTTATGCAAATAAATGCCTGGAAAATAAAATTGCTTTCATTAATAGTATGCCTGTGTTTATTGCTTCTAATCCTGTCTGGGCACGTAAATTTGAGGAACGAGGTATCCCTATAATAGGAGATGATATAAAATCTCAGCTTGGTGCAACTGTTATTCATCGCACTTTAACAAGACTTTTTGAAGACCGCGGTATAAAAGTTGACAGAATGTATCAGCTTAATGTTGGCGGAAATACCGATTTTTTAAATATGCTGAACAGGGAACGGCTTGGTACAAAGAAAATTTCTAAAACTAAGTCAGTACAATCTCAGATGGAAATTCCACTTGACAGCGACAATATTCATATAGGGCCTAGTGATTATGTCCCATGGTTATATGATAATAAAATTTGTTTTATAAGAATTGAAGGACGGGGTTTTGGAGATATTCCCATTAATGTTGAATTGAGGCTTTCAGTAGAAGATTCTCCAAATAGTGCAGGTATTGCAATAGATGCAATACGATGCTGTAAATTAGCTCTGGACAGAAAAATATCCGGACCTTTAATTTCAATTTCATCTTATGCAATGAAACATCCGCCGGTTCAATATACTGATACAGAAGCAAAAGCCAGATTAGCGGATTTTATTAACAGGAAAATAGAACGCTAATTGATATATTTCTTTTAATCCTAAGCCAGCAAGTATCCACAATATAGGTGTTAAAGGTGCACGTTGTCCTGCATCGCCAAAAAAGACCAGCGCACCTGTAATACTGTGAGATATTAATATATAAAGAACAATATATTTCCTCCATTCTTTAATAGAGAAGTATATCCCTGCTGCTGCAAATAAAAGTAAAGGATAATAGAATATTTTTCCTATATTCCGCCATGTTTCATCTGGACGCGGCAATGTAGTAAGAGGATGCCAGTATTGAAAAAAAGTAACGATTTTTTTGCCTGCTAAAACCAGATAATCACGAGGGTGTGTTTTTATCCATTTCCATCCCATACGCCAGTAACGTAAATCACGTTCATTGGCAGAGAGCCCTTTTGCACGGCCAAATTGGAGATTAAGCCATGGGGATCCTGCCTGCTGTGCCCAGTCTATCCAGTCTTTTGCATTACCCCATCCTGGTTCATCAAAACTGAAATAAAATCTTGCTGATCCGCTCCATGGTACCCATACACCCTGTGCTCTGGGATTATTCCCTCCCCAGAATCTTAATCCACCTACAGTACTAATAGGTATAAATTCATGAAAAACAACATAATTTCTTAACGTCCATACAGAAATTGTCAGTGTTAATGTTATAAAGATAATAAGTATAGTTTTAGTAAAAGTTTTCCAGCTTTTATAATAAACAATAATAGCCCATAAAAATATGAATGGGTAGAAAAACGGGGAAGAATATGAAATTGTCAGACAGGCTAAACCCAGAAATAATCCGACCAAACTTGCATGAATAAGAGAAAATTTATGCTGTATTTTAGTAAGGTAATATACGGCTATTACTTCAAAAGTAATATAGAGTGAAAGAGAAAGATACCATGATGAGACCTGTATAAGAAAAGGATCAAGTGCAATCAATAAACTCGCAATTCTGCCTGTATTTTCATCTTTAATTTCTTTTCCTATTAAATAAGTGAAAATACAGATTGCTCCTCCAAGAAATGCCTGAATGATTTTAATTGAACCGTAATTGTGCCCAAACACAAAATAAAGCAAAGCAATAAGATACATATACATTGGCGGTTTTTCTGTTGCTGGATCCCCGGGATTTACAACAAAACCATAACCTCTGGCAACATTTAATGCAACTTTATCATAGAATACCCCATCTACACCTGGATGTGTTTGTATTCCTTCAATCAGAAATACATATAGCAATTTAAGCAAAACAGCAAGAATAAAGACTGTTATTAAGAATTTTTTTTCATCTAGTTTTATATTTTTCAGCATGAATTTTTTTTACTCCTGTTATTCCTAATCCAGCTAATATTGTTATTATCGGTACAACCGGCATACGCTGACGCGCATCTCCAAAAAAAATCAAAGCAGATACTGTAAAATTTCCAATTAAAAGATATAAGATTAAATAATTTTTCCATGTTGAAAAAGAAAACAATAAACCTGCAATTGCAGAGACTAGCATAAGATAATAATAAATTTCAGCAGAAAGGAATAATCCTGGTTCTATATCCGGCAGACTGGCATGCGGGCTCCAGAATTTCCATAAATAATAAATTTTCCCGGGCAGTAATTTAAAAAAATCTATTGGATGATTTGTTATCCATTCGATTCCTTTTTTGTAATATTTATCACTTACTTCTTTTTCTGATGCGCCTTCATCTGTACTTAGAAATACATTCAGCCATGATGATCCGTTCCATTGCCGCCAGTCTTTACCCTGAATTCCATGAGGATGGTCATTACTTTCAAACAATCTGGGAGAACCTGTCATTAGAACAGTATCGCCAATAGCATAGGGATTATTCCCTCCCCAGAACATTTTTCCACTACCGGTTTCTGTTAAAACAAAGTCTCCTAATTTTACATAATTACGTATTCCCCAGGTTGAAACGAATATGAACATTATTGCTATTATTATAAAAAAATCTCTTAGAATTTTTTTAATATCCGGATAATTTATAAAAAAGCTCCAGATAAAGATAAAAACAGTAAGAAGTAATGAAATTGCACGTGTAAGTGAAGACATCCCTAAGAACATTCCTGCCATAATCAAATAATTTTGATTTTTATTCTCTTTTTGATATTTTACCATAAAATAAAAGAAATATATAATAAGCGGTATAAAAAGATTTTCAGTTAAAAACCAACCTGAGATATAAATTGTTAGAGGATCACACGCAAAAATAATTCCGGAAATTATACCTTCTTTTTCACCGGAGATTGTTTTTGCTGTTAGATAAACACCTAAAGCGCTCAAACCACCGAGAATTATCTGAAATATTCGCGCGATAACTATACTGTGTCCGAAAATAATATATATTCCAGCAAGGAAAAGCGAAAAAAAGGGCAGTTTACGTGCTGTTGGTTTTGATGGAACTAATCCATATCCACCACCATTTGAAAAATTAACAGCTACTTTTTCCAGCCAGAAATCATGGTCATTTGGGGGAGTATTTATACCAAGTGAGAAATATATATAGCTGAATCGCAATATAACAGCTAATAAAAAAATTAAAAGAGCGGTCTTTTTTAACCTTTGAAACATATCTATACATATCCTTATATACTCAAGTTGACAACTTAGATATTATACACCTGATTTAATTCCTTGACTATTATTTTCATTTACTTTATTAACCAATCACGGCATTTATTATTAAAATATGTTAGTATTAATTTAGAAGATAAGAGTTATATCAAGGTAATAATTTATGAAAAAAACGTGGAAAATATTAATATATATATTATTTCTGCTATTTCCTGTTTATATACAAGCAAGAGACCTGGAAGCTACAATTGAAGAAAGTATATTTTTCTTAATAGAAATAATCGGCGGACTTGCGATTTTCCTGTATGGAATAAAATCCATTGACGACGGATTAAAAAAACTATTTGAAAACAAATTGAGAAAAATAATATCTTTTGTTACACGAAATAAATGGTTATCTGTTTTTGTAGGGATTGCAGTCACTTTTATACTTCAGAGTGGTTCAGCAACAGTATATATGCTGGTTGGTTTTGCCAATGCGTCTCTTCTTACATTACATCAGGCATTAGGTCTTGTACTTGGTGCAGGAATTGGGAATACTCTTTTTGTACAGATTTTTTCATTTAACATACTTAAATATTCCGCTTTTATTTTAACTTTAGGTTTTTTTATTCTTTTTCTTTCACGCAATAAAAGAAGTGTTTATTTTGGTCAGATTATTTTTGGGCTTGGATTGGCTTTTTTCGGGATGAAAGTTATTTCTCAAAATACAGGATTTCTTGGAAATTTTACTCAATTTGAAGAAATACTAAAGCTTTTTATACACAAACCTTTTTATGGTATTGTTATTGCTGCAATATTTACAACATTATTACACTCAAGTACAGCAATAATTGGAATTTTTATAGCATTATCATTTGAAAATCCCTCTATTAACCTTTTTAAGGCAGCAATCCCTATTGTAATTGGGGCAAACATTGGATCAAGTCTGGTTGTTTTCATGTACGGTGTTCAAAAATACAAGCCGGAAGGACGCAGAGTTGCAGTTGCAAATGTTTTAATAAAAATAGCAGGAGCATGCTTGTTTTTCCCTTTTATTAATCAATGGGCGCTTTTTATTAATATGATAGAGCCAAATGTTGCACGCAGTATTGCGAATTTCCATACTTTTTTTAATATTTCTTTAACAGTATTAATTCTACCTTTTACACATATAATAGAAAATTTATCAAATAAATTCATCCCGGATATAATAGAACCTTATGCTGAAGAAAAACCCCTTTATTTAAATGAAAGCGTTTTAGAAACACCAGATCTTGCTATAGGTCAGGCATTTAGAGAAACTTTACGAATGGCAGGATATACGCAAAAAATGCTTCATGATTCTCAAGTTGTGTTTGATACTGATAATGAAGATATGATGGAACAGATTATAAAAAAAGATGATATAATAGACAATCTGCAAAAGGATATTATTAACTACCTGACACAAATTTCTGCTAAAACATTATCAGATGAACAGGCAAATCAGGAAGTAAGTCTTGTTTCAATTGTAAATGGATTGGAAAACATAGGTGATATTGTTGTTAAAAATTTAATGTCTATAGCCAGTAAAAAAATTAAGGGTGGATTGCGTTTTTCAACAGATGGCGCAAAAGAACTCAGAGAAATACATACAAAAGTCATTAATTTTCTTGAATCTTTAATAGATGCAATTGCAACTGATAATAAAAAACTTGCTGAAGAAATTATAAAACATAAAACAGATGTAGTCTTTATGGATAATAATTTCAGAATGGATCATTTTAGACGTTTGCAAGAAGGATTAAAGGAATCTATTGAAACAAGTTCAATACATCTTGATTATTTGAGCAATATGGTAAGCATAAATAATATCATTGTAAACATCGCATATACTCTTGCCAAAAACGGTAAACAATAAATTTCTATTGAAAAATCAATCAAAATATAGTACAACCTTAAAAATAAATCATAATTTTATGGCGCTATCGTCTAACGGTTAGGACGAATGGTTCTCAGCCATTAAATCGGGGTACGATCCCCCGTAGCGATACCAAATCATAATTTTAATGAATAAGAAGATAATTTATATTATAATTTTTATATTAAATTACTTTATTTTGTAACTACTTATTAATTACCTTCACTTTTATATCTAATAATTTGTTTTGCTATATATCCAATTTATGTTATATTTTATAATGTAAAAAGAGGAAAATATGAATCAAAAAAATGATCTATATATAAATGCTCCATTAGTTGAAACAGTTTTTGAAATAAGATTTCCTGGTGAACCTGCAATTGAATGTCATAGAGATATTTTTTTTGAAAAAGTAAGAGATATCTATCCTAAAATTTTAGTTCCTAAATTAATATCAGGGCAACCAATAGCTTTAGAACCTTATAGATTTGAATGTGAAGATTCTACATATGGGGTCATGGTATCTTTAAATAAATTTGGAATATATTGTAGAAAATATGAAGGATTTGAAAAATTTAAAGATGAAATACTCAAGATAAGTAAAATATTTGGAGAGTTATTTAAAATTAAAAAACTTAATAGAACAGGACTTAGATATATTAATATTATTCCTTTTACAAGAGAGGATTCAACAATTCCGATTAAAAAAATATTAAATTTTAATATTAATTTACCTGAAAATATTTCTGTTAATTTGAAAAATTTAAATATAGTTTTCGAGTCTGAAACAGATGGAGGTTGTATAACAACACGTATTGAACCCGCTATTTCTCAAGATAAAACTCAAGAAGTTATTTTTTTAGATTTTGATTATGCAAAAGAAAAAAATTTAAATTTTAATTCTTTAGAAAAATATCTTAATGAAAGTCATAAACATACAAAAACTTTTTTTGAGGAACTAATTACTTCTGATTATAAAAAAGTAATGAAAGGGGATATAATTTAATTATGATTGAAAATAATTATGAAAATATTGATAGTTCTTCTTATAAAACACCGTATGAATCAAAAGAGTATAATAGAGTTAAAGTTGGGTCTGCAACTAATATTGATTTGAAAGATTTTTTTATTCCAATTGATAGAAGTAATAAAATAACACCCATTTGGACAATAAAACAAAAAGCAAAAACTTTTTATGTTCGCAAACCAATAACCATTAAAACTTTTAGAGAGGACAATTTATTTTTTGTAGAAAATGATAATCTTGGAATATATGGCTTTGGAGAATCTCCTCAAGAAGCTTTAGAAGATTTTAAATCGCATATAATATATTTTTATAATTATTATAAAAATTTAACAATGGATCAAATTACTGGTGATGCTATTAGATTAAAAAAATTGTATAAAAATTTGCTTGTTGAAGATAAGGAATAATATGGCGGTTGATAAAAGAATTATTGAAAAGAATTTATTAAAAAAAGGATTCGAAAAAGAAGATTCTCATCATACTTATTTTTATTATAAACATGAAGGAAAATATACAGGTATATCTACATATATATCGCATGGCAGTCATTGCAAAACTTATCCCGATAGTCTTATTAGCCAAATGAAAAAACAGCTAAAATTAGATTCAAAGCGTCAAACTGAAGATTTATTTAATTGTCCACTTAGTAAAGAGGAATATTTTAATATCCTAAAGAAAAAAGGATTGGTTTGATTATAATAAATATAATATTAAGAATAACATTAGGGATATATTTAATATTTTGAACCTGTAATTAGCGCTCTCTCTTGACGGTATTTTCCTGCTTCTTTTTCATTTATGCGAAGATAAAAAAATTTATGCAATTGTTTAATATCATTTTCTGATATATCTTTCATGTCAGCGATGGAATATAAAAAGTCAAAAGCTTCAGCATGGCCTAAAGCCTCAAAATGGTCTTTTAAAGGTTTCCCTGAGACAGTA
>JACRDZ010000287.1 GCA_016212735.1 Candidatus Firestoneibacteriota bacterium
AAATTTTCGTATCTAAAATACTTTTGATAGTTTTGGGAAAATTCATCTAAACTCCTGGTTAATTTTTACATTCATTTTATCCTAATAGATTTCCACTAATTTTTCAGCTTCAAATTTACTTTGTTCATAAGCAGTATTAAAACTTTGCCCAACATCTAAATTTAGGTACAGGAATTTGAAACGCTCGATAAATCGAGCAACTACATTAAATTTTTGTAGTTGCTCGATTTATCGAGCCTAATTTATCTTCTTTAAAAACTCCTTTATAATCCCCGCATACATATGCAGTGCTTATGTGATTAACTTTTTTTAATATACCATTTTTGCTGCATTTAACAGCTAATTCCAAAACATTCATGGTTCCTTCAACATTAATTTTTCTAATTTCTTTTAATGGAGCATTGAATTTTGTTTCTGCAGCACAATGAAAAATTTCTTCAACTTCTCTTTTTAGTAAATCCACATTGGGTTTATCCAATCCCAGATTTTTCCTCGTTATATCTCCTTCTAATACAATTAAATTATTAGATTTTTTTAGCAAGACATTTTTATCCCAGAATTTTAAAACTTCGAATACTCTTTCTCTTGCATTTCTATTATCTTTACTTCTTGCTAAAGCATAAACTTTATAATTATTTTTTAGAAATGTTTTTAATAAATAAGAACCGACCAGCCCTGTAGCACCAGTGAGAAATATTGTTTTTATGTTTTTTTTTGTTTTTGATATCATAAATTTTCCTTGAAAAAGTTAAAAAGGTAAAATACGAATTCTAGACTTATTTTCATCCACAGTAATCAGCACTCTATTTTTAAGCATAGATTCATATTATAGTTTCATGCATTCACCATAGGTAATTCTATTTCTTCTGCACGCCATGCAGCATATGTGAGTGCTTCACATATATTTTCTTATGGGTTAAATGTTATCCGAGCTAAATTTTTCATACTATAATCTCCTCCTTAAATGTTAATATCTGCTTATTTTACCCAATAAATCGTCCATATCTTCTATGATTCTTTCTGTCGTTTCTTATCTGTATTGTGACAATATATCTCTTAACCTACGATGAAATTCAGCCTTAACTTCTCCTCTAATGAGTAGAAAAATCTGCCATAACAGGTACTTTTTTCAATAATTTCCTTTTCTTTGTTATAGAAAAACGTTTTGTAAAACTCAAAATTGTAAATCCTAATATCTCCTCTGTTTCAGGATCAACCTTCAGCCATATATCATCGCCAATATCTTTAGAAATTGCTTCCTTAGGAATACCTTTGAATATTTCAAGAATATCCCCTTCATAGTCATAACTAAACCTTAGTTCTTTTTCCATATAGAAATACCCCCTTTAATTTTATCAGTAATATAAGCAGTTAAAATAAAACTTCTCTCTTCAGTATGTTTAACTATTACAGTTATAAATTTTCCTCTATATATGCTTTTATAAAATTTATAATAAAGTAAAATCTCTTTGTCATACTTACTTCCTATAATAATATCAGGAATAGCTATTGTTTTCTCTATTTCTTTAAGATATTTTTCTATAATAGGATGTTCTTGTATAATATGTTCCCATCTTTCTTTAGTAAGATAAATTTTTGTATCTAAAATACTTTTGAGACTTTTGGGAAAATTCATCTAAACTCCGATTCATACGATTATTTATGATTTCTCTAGATAGATTAATATCTAGTATTAATTTCTATTCAAAATCTTAACTAAAAGGTACGGTTCCAACAAAAGGTCCATCAAATCCAATTTTACGCAAACGATAAATAAAATCCTTTCTTTTACACGGCGACCATTGACTCACGATGAGGTCTCCTATTAAGATTTATTTCATTTAATATAGGTAGCCGATGTCCTAATTTAAGCCCAACAATAATCCATTCTTCCAAAACTGAACGAGGAATTAATGGGACGGTGGTGCAGCGAATGCATTGCATTTAACCGTCAAAATTCTATTATTTTAATAAAACCTTAAAACCCATTTGCTCAAAATGATGGTCAAAGGTAAATATTTCTCGTAAGCCAACTTTTTCTATTATAACTTTACTAGCACAGTCAGTGAAAGACCATGTTTTATCTTTATTAAAATCTTCAAAAATTTTCCATGCTATATGTTCTATCTCAGATGTAATATAATATACAATAACTAAATTGTTCTTAATAAATTCATCTAACTTATATTTGAATTCTACAGTCTTACGATACCCCACATTCAAAAGCATTAAAGTATAAGTCTCATCAAGAATATAATTTGTAGTGATAAGCCGGCTCCTTGAAATAAAAAGTTCATTTTTGATTTCTAATGCTTTTTGATGGTTAATATCTTTTCTGTCTTCAAGTGCAATCCATGCACTTGTGTCAATGAATATCATTTTTTTACTCCATAAAGATACTCATTATGTCTTTCCGATGGATTTTTTAAAACTCCATCTCCTGCATCTTCCCCTAATTTTTTCAACAATTTCCACCCTTTTGGTTTAATCGCAGGTAAAATAAATATCGCTCCCTCTTGAACTATCACTTCCACATCCCTGCCTATATTAGCTTCATTTATTAATGCCTTGCCCAAAACAATGCGATTAGATATTTTTTGTCTTAGAACTGTACTCATTTAACAAACCTCCTTTTTTTGATAATCCCAACTTATAAACCGACTTGTTATGAATACTTATGAAAAAGGATTCTGGACAAGCCAGAATAACAGACAAATAAACAAGCCAAATTGATAGTAATTATTTATTAATATTTCTTATTACCCTTTTTAAATGCCCTAACAAATTGGATAAAATAGAGTGTCTATAAATTAGTTTTTTATTTTTTTACACACAAAAATCTTCCATATCTTAAATAATCATAATGAGTTCCAATTATAGCTTTAAAATAACGGATTGTTTTATTAAAATATTCTTCTGGAGCAGCTTTTAAATAAACATTAGAAACTTGTAATTCTTTTAATCGTGCACATAATCCTATATCTACTTTATCAGTTGTATCCTCATAATATAGTACAGTAAATCCAGCTTCTTCTAATAGTTTCATTGTGATTTAGCAATAAGTCTTGTAGGAGCTCCATTTCCACAGCCAGCATCCAATAATAAATCATCTTTTGAAATATTCATCATTTTTAATAGTTTTAAAACTTCTGTTTGTGTATGATGTGATAAACTCTCTGTATCAAAAACCCTTCTATCTAAACTTTTAGGGTCAACATCAAATACTTCATACATTTTTTGTAATTCATCTGCTGTATAAACAGGAAATCCAATATTTTCTGAAAAGCTTTTTAATAAATTCTCTGTTACTTTTTGTTCATTTAACATTTTAATCCCTCCTCTGAAAAAGTTTACACTTATGAATTTAATAATTAAATTTAACCAATTGCCAGTTCCCTTAATGGAATTTCCAGCATTCTTTTAGGTTTCTTTTTTGATTGTGCCAATTTTTCCATTTTTTTTACAATTTCTGCTTTAAAGTACTGCTCTCCACAAATTTGACAAATACCAGCTGGTACATTTTTAATCACAGTAATCAGGTCTTTGCCCCATCGGTAGTCAACGGTAATCCTTTTTTCTAAAACTTTTCCATCACAAAAGTGACATTTATGATAAACTCTGGACATTAAGATTACCTCCTTTTTTTATAGTTCTCTAACCATTTATCAGGCCGTTTAGACGGATCATAAAGAGTAATAAGAAATAGCTCTTCTGGTTCAGTTTTTAAAGTACATACTGCATGTATGGGTTTTGAGCCAGAAAATCCTAAAATCAAACAACTCTTTCCGCGAGGATCATCAGAATAATTTTCAATAATCTCACTATTACTTAAAGCTTCCTCTAATTCCCAGGAATAGATTTCATCAAGCTCACGTTCCCTTTCTGCATGTTTTGAATATTCATATTTTCCATTAGCAATCAGCCTCCTGATTTTCTCGATATCCAACATACAACTCCTTATCATTTTTTACATTCATCTAAAAACCTTTTTTTGATTGTTTTTGGTAACAAATTTTTAAATCTGGATTTTCAACTTTTTTGGTTATAACAATAAATAATTTTATTTTTTTACACACATAAATCTTCCATACTTTAAATAATCATAATGAGTTTCAATCATAACTTTGAAATAGCGGATACTCTTATTAAAATATTCTTCAGAAGCACCTTTTAAATAAAATATTTTTCTGAAAAGCTTTTTATGATATTTTCTGTTACTTTTTGTTCATTTAACATTTTAATCCCTCCTTTTACTTAATTTGGT
>JACRDZ010000288.1 GCA_016212735.1 Candidatus Firestoneibacteriota bacterium
ATGTTGAATAATATTGTTTAATAAATTCAGTCATTATTTCGTTTTCTGAAATATCTGAAAAATCTATAAAAAAATGTCTTTCTCCATTTAGCTTCCCTTCAAAAAAGAAAAATACAGTAACACAAGCTGTATTATTTTCTGTTACAATTGATATAATATCCTCATTTTTTTGCAAGTGCATCTGTACTTTCTGTTTTTCAAATACAGTAGAGATTGCTTTTATTCTTTCTCTTACCAATAGAGCAGCTTCAAAATTCAGGTTATTTGATAATTTATCCATTTTATTTTTCAATATATGAATTAATTCAGACGATTTTCCTTCCAGAAAAAGTTTAAGTTCATCTATTATTTTTTTATAATCTTCCTGTGTTATCTTGTTTTCACAGGGAGCAGGACACTTTTTTATATGATAGTTCAAACATGCTCTTTTGTTTCTGAATGAATTACATATACGAATAGGAAATACCTCACGAATAAATCTCATGTTTTCTCTTAATAATTTTACATTTGTATACGGTCCGAAATAAAGAGCATTATCTTTACGTACATCACGAGAAATAAAAACTCTTGGATATTTTTCTGAAGTAATTTTTATATAAGGATATTTTTTATCATCCTTAAGTTCAATATTGTATTTAGGTTTGTATTTTTTTATTAAATTACATTCTAATATTAGAGCTTCAATTTCATTATCAGTTGTTATATAGTCAATTGAATGTATTGAAGCGACAAGGCGAGCTGTTTTTGTATTATTAGCACGGGTGAAATACGATTGCAGGCGTTTTTTCAGAAATATAGCTTTCCCAATATAAATAACCTCATCATTGATGTCTTTCATTATATATATACCTGGGAGTTGAGGTATATCTGCAATTAAAGATTTTTTAAAGTGTATTTCTTCATACATTATTTATTTTTCTTCTGTTTGAATCTGATCCTTTTTTTCTTCAATTTTTTCTTGTGACTTTATATTCTCCTCTTCTTCAAGTTTCTTTTTATTTTCTTCTTCTTGTTCTTTTATTCTAGCTTCTTCAATAGCTCTTTTTCTAGCTTCTTCTTCTTCAGCAGCTTCTTTTTTGGCTTTTTCTATAAATTGATTGATCTCTTCAATTTTTGTTTTTACTTCTTGAGCATACGTACCTGTACTATCGAGATTTAAATATAAAGAATAATTTTTGAGAGCTTCTTCATAACTATTCTCCTGTGAATATATCGTAGCAATGGAATAATATCCATATGACAGTTTAGGATCTGTCTGTATAGCGTTTTTAAACGCACTCAGACTATCCTGTTTATTATCCTGTATTGAGTAAATAACACCCATATTATAATAACAATGAGCTATTTGTTCTTGATTATCTATTGATTTTTGAAAATTTTCCATGGCAGATTTATAATCTTTATTTCCCATATACGCAAACCCCAAATAGTAATTTATATCAGGATATTTTAACGAAAGAATTTGAAGTTTATTATATTCTTCTATAGCTTTACTATAATTCTTTTCTTTTAATAGAATAGATGCAAGGTTTGCTTGAGGATTTACAGCTTCTGGATCGTATTTAACAGCTTTGCGATATAATTGAATTGCTTTTATGGTATTGTCTATTTTTTCGTAAGCTACTCCAAGATTATTATAAGCTTTAGCATATTCAGGGTAAAGTTTTATAGACATTTCCAATAACTCTATTGCTTCTGGTATTCTGTTCTCTTTAATAAAAGCTGTTCCTTTTTCATAGTTTTTTAGAGCATTTATTTTATTTTCATTATTTATGTCTTTGTTCTCTGGTTCATTTGTCTGTATTTCTTCTTTTGTTTCTTTGTTTTCTTCTTTTACTTTAGTTTCTACAGGTTTTTCTTCAATATGAGGGATTTCTTCTTTAACCGGAATTTCTTCTTTATTTTCATTTGAAGAATGAGATTCTATTACATTTTGTGTTGTTTCATAATTAGCATCTTGGTCTTTTACCTGCGTTTGTGCGCAACCAGTCAGAAAAATTATACATAAAGTAATGATCACAAAAAAATTTGTGAATTTCATTTTAATATCTCCTATATTAAATTAAGGTCTAAACAACCAATAGAAAAAAAATATAACTGCAGCAATTTTAAAAAATAATAAAAAAGTATCAGATAATAATATATTTTTATTTATTATTTTGTCTGATATATTTACCTTTAACCTTTTTGGGTGTTTTTTCATTATAAATTATTTATATTCTTTATATAAAATCTTTCTTCTCTACATAACAGAAGAAAAATTTCAATAGTATTTTTTATTTTATCTGGAATATTCTCTTGGTTTATGACATCCAACTTCACACTTTCCACCATTTTCTGTTCTGGTGAAAACAATTTTTCTTTGTAATTTTTCATTTTCAGCAGACACACTTTGTATGAGGAAATCTGAATCAGATGCATGCACATTATGACAGATAATACAGTTTCGACCTTTAACTTTATTAACATGCTTAAAATGCAGATTTATATCTCCGTCACGGAAATTTGTCTTCATAAGTTTTTTATTATCGGATAATACTTCATCTTCTGCTAATTCTCTATTATGACATTGATTGCATAAAGCAAAGTTTTCTGGATTATATTTCAAATAGAAATTTGGATTATAATTATGTTTTAGTATAAATAAGTATGAAGAACTATGAGGTGTATGACATAATACACATCCTCCTTTTCCTGCCCCGAGAGGAGCATGAACAAATTTTTTATTAAATTCTTCTATTTTAGATTGATGACATATATAGCATAGTTCGCTGCCGGTTTTCTTTAATTGAGTCGGATAATCTGATTCATGTGAAGTATGACATAATGTACACTTACCTTCTCCAACAGGTTTATGAGTATATTTATTAGTACCAATTTCCTTGTGGCATATTTTACATAATGCACTTTCAGGATATTTTAAATAATATTTTTCTTTTGAACTATGCGGATCGTGACAAACCAAACATTCTCCTCCTCCAACAGGCCCATGTGCATATTTTTTTAAAGTTTTTTGTCCATGACAAGAGTAACAGAGCTCAGTATCATTTCGTGAAGTATAGTTCTGGTTATTACCCTCATGAGGATTATGGCAAATAAGACATAATCCTTTTTCAACAGGATTATGAACAAAAGTATTATTTGTTTTTATTTCATGACACATTGCGCACAATTCAGCATCTTTACGTTCAAGAAGTTTCTCGTTTTTCTCAGAACCATGAGGATTATGACAAATTCCACATTCCCCTATACCTAATGGCCCATGCAGAAATCTATAACTTCGTTCTTTTTCATGACATCTGAAACAGACTTGTTTTTTATCCTTTTTTGCACCTTTGATATTTATAATTTCTTCAATTACATGGCAGGAAATACAGTCTTTACCGAAATTACTATGAGTTTTTTTATTTTTTACTTCAACCACTTCTTCATTATGACATTCTTCGCAATTTTTTGCAGATTCATCATTTTTATGAAATACAGGTGTAAATATCTGCAATCTGTTATTATTAGAATCTACAACATATAATCTGCTCTTATTATCTACAAAACTCCTCTGAGGACTGTTAAAATTAGCTTCAAGTTTACCTGCTGTACCAAAAGAAAAAAGTAATTGATGTGTTTTCCTATTAAAAACTTTAATCATTTGATTATCAGTATCACTAACATATATAATATCTTTTTTCTTATCAACTACTATACCTTTTGGATTAATTATATCTTCAAGTTCAGAACCAGGTTGTCCGAATTTCCACAAAAATTTTCCACCAAGATTAAATACTTGAATACGTGAGTTACCTGTATCAGCAACATAGATCTCATTTTCAACCACATTAATATCCATAGGTTTTATGAACTCGCCTTCTTTTGTCCCTTCTTTACCAAAAGAAGATATAAAATTTCCTTTTTTATCAAAAATTACAATACGGTTATTCCCTGTGTCTGTGACATAAATATTCTCTTTTTCATCAAGAGCTATTGAAAATGGCATTGATAAATTGCCTTTATCAATACCTGGTTCTCCAAATTTTCTAATAAATTTACCTTCTTTTGTAAAAACCTGTACGCGATGCAGCCCTGCATCAGTAACATAAACAGTATCATCATTTCCAATAGCAATATCTGAAGGAAAATTAAATTCTCCGTTTTCATTACCAGGTTTACCAAATTCAAAAAGCAGACTTCCTGTTAAATTATAAACATAGATTGACTTTTTACTATTTATATAAATTTCTCCTTTTGAGTTAACCGCAACACCAGTAGGATGAAAAAGCTTTGTTTCAAGACCAATCCCTGTTATTATTCTTGTGGGACTTTCATTTGTTTCAGGTATTCCAAATGCAATAACCATATTGAGATAGGAAACCAAAAACAAAAAAGTAAAAATTAACCATTTGTGCATCTTTCTCATAAGCTTTTTCTCCTTAGATATCAATTTTAAGCCAACTTTCTACTTAGAAAGCTCTATCAGAATTTCATTATATTTTTCACCGGCTTTTTTATATGCATTTATGGCTTTTGATTTATCATTAAGGTTAATATATATTTCGGCCATATTGCTTATATTCTGTGCAAAATTTAATTTATCATAAGTATTCATAATTTTTTTAGTATTATAAAGGTCAAATGCGCGCTCTGATTCATTTAAAGCAGAGTCAAAAATTTTATTTTTTAAATAAATGGTCCCTATCCCATAGTGTCCTCTTGCAGCATATTCCGGAGTTTTTTCAACTATTTTTTTAAAAACAAGCAGTGCATCATCTTTCATTTCTAATTCAAGACAGAGAAAACCGTAATTCATCATAACATCAATATTAAGAGAGTCCAATTCCAGAGATTTGCGGAGATTTTCTAATGCTTCATCATTTTTCTGCGCTTTAATATATAATTTTCCCAATAAAGCATATGGATCCGCATAATCAGGATCAAAAGTTATTGCCTCTTTTAAATAATTAATCGCTTTATCATCATTCCCTCTTTCCAGTACAGAAACTGCAAGTTTATAATTTCTGCTTGCAGGTAGTTTTGGTTCATATTTCTTCAAAGCAACAGCTTCTTCAGGAATTCCCAATATTTTTTTTACATTTTTATTTATTTCTTGTTCTGCTCCGAATTTTGGAAATCCTGCTAAAATATATCTGGCTATTCCCTCCTTATCAAGTATCATTGTACTGGGTAAGCTTATTACTCCATAAGTATTGAATGTTTTTAATCCATCATCAAGAAGTACAGATAATGTTATATTATTTTCTTCAAGTACTTTTTTTATTTCTTCAAGTTCATCGGAACTTATACCTTTTGGATCTCTGGGACAATATATTGAAAGTATTAATATATTCTGATTTTTATAATTATCCTGTATTTTTTGTAAATACTTTAATGCAGATACCCCTCTAGGACTTGGTAATTTCCAAAACAACACTCCAAGTATATTGCTATTTATAAAATCCTCTGTATTTATTTCTTTGCCTTCCAGTGTTTTCAACAGGATTGGTTTTATTTTATCTCCCTCTTGGAAACGTTTAAATGCTTGAGCAAAAACATTATTATTTGATAATACAATAAAAATAGATAAGATAAACAAAATAAATACTATCCTCTCATATGTACCTCTTTTGTTCTTCATGATTTTCCCCTCCCCCTCTTTATCAATGGTAATGGCATAACCAATTATTGCTTACTGCTTTTAACAGCTTCTACCCATCTTTTTTCATTTTCATTTTTCCTGGCAAACTGTAAATAAAGTTCATGAGTTTTGTTTGATTTTTCTTTATTACCAATATCTTCATAAATTATTGCAAGATTATAATAATAAAGAGGATTTGAATTATCCAGTTCTATTGCTTGAACTAATTCTTTTATAGCAATGTTGTATAATTTACGGTCATAATAAACTATTGAAAGTAAAAAATGTGCTTTTGGATTATTTTTTAGTCTTTTCCATTCTCTAATAGCCTGCTGGTAAAGTCCCCATTTCTCATATATTATTCCGATATAATAATATGCTTCATTAAAATCAGGCAGAATATTTTTTACATTATTAATAATAACAAGTGCTTTGTTATATTCTTTAAGATAGATATACTCTTCAATTTCCCATATAAATTTGTTTCTTAATTCCCGAACTTTTTGATAAGCTTCAAAATAATATTTACTTTCCTGGAAATTATCCTCGATCTGTTTATAGTGCATAAGAGCTTTATAATCAGAAATATATTCCTCTTCAATTCTTGCTATGCTTACAAGAGCAATATCCATATATTTACTTTTAGTATATTTTTCAGTAATTATCTTAAATTCTTCATAACCTTTAAGTCTTTTTTCATGTATTTTCCTGGTTCGATTTTTTGGTTCAATTTTTTCCAGAGCGCTTTTACTTATGAAAAATGAATCCAGTCCTTTTTTATAATAAACCTCCCCTAATTTGTCCTGTTCATCTTTAGGTATATCAACAACATATTTTATCTGGCATCCTGGAAGAAAGATATAAAATACTAAAGAACTGAATATAAAAACAAGAAATATTTTTTTCATAATTATCAAGTGATTCCTTAAAAATATTAAGAAGAAGTTTAAAAGACAAATATATATTAATATTATCTTTAACAGGTACTTTCTGTCAAGGAAAAATATAAAAATGTCCAGTTGACAAAAAATTAAGAAAAGGATATGCTTATAAACTTAATATATAATAATTTTGAGGGATTTAAATGAAACATACATGCCAACAAATAGCACAAAGGGGCATGAAAATTACGGAGATTTTCAGGTGAAAAAAATTGATATTTATGATACTACATTACGGGATGGGTCTCAAGGAGAAGGAATTTCTTTTTCTCTTAAAGACAAATTGTTTATTGCAGAAAAATTAGATGAACTTGGAGTACAGTTTATTGAAGGCGGCTGGCCTGGTTCAAATCCCAAAGATGCAGAATTTTTTAAAGAAGTTAACAAAAAAAGTTTTGAGCATGCAAAAATTGTAGCATTCAGCAGTACACGCAGGCCATTTTACAGTATGGATAATGACCCTAACATTGAAGTGCTTATAAATACAAAAACAAAATATATAACTATTTTTGGGAAAACATGGGATTTCCATGTTAAAGAAGCACTCAATATTTCTATGGTAGAAAACCTTAAAATGATTTATGAAACAGTTAAATACTTAAAAGAAAAAGGACATGAAGTATTTTTTGATGCTGAACATTTTTTTGACGGATATAAATCAAATCCTGAATACGCTTTGAAAGCGCTTAATGAAGCATATAATGCAGGCGCAGCTGTTTTATGTCTTTGTGATACAAATGGAGGAACACTTCCTCTTGAAATCAAAGAGATTGTCAGTGCAGTTAAAGTGAATTTTCCAAAAACAATTTTAGGAATACATGCTCATAATGATGGAGATTTTGCTGTTGCAAATAGTATTATAGCTGTTCAAATGGGGTGTGCTCATGTTCAGGGTACAATAAATGGATATGGGGAAAGATGCGGGAATGCCAATCTTTGTTCTATTATTCCCAATCTTGAACTTAAGCTTGGATATTCCTGTATTTCAGGGGAAAATTTAAAAATAATTACGAAAATTTCACGTACAGTAAGTGAAATTGCAAATCTTGTCCCAAGAGAGGATATGCCTTATATCGGAGTCAGTGCATTTGCACATAAAGGCGGCATCCATGTTAATGCAATAAGAAAAAATTCGAGGCTATATGAACATATTTCACCTGAACTTGTAGGAAACCAGCAGAGAGTTCTTGTTTCTGAACTTGCAGGAAAAAGTAATATCTTTATGAAAGCAAGAGAATTAGGCTTCATGCTCGATGAAAATAGTGATGATGTGAAAAAAATTCTCCATAAGATTAAAGAATCAGATCATTATAAAGGTATTCAATTTGAAGGAGCAGATGCATCTTTTAAGTTGTTTTTGCTTAAAGCCGCAGGTAAATATAAGCCATTTTTTGATTTGAAAGAATTTGAAGTAATTGTAGAAAAAAGAGATGATAATCGGTTAATTTCTGAAGCAATTATTAAAATTGTTGTAGATGGGAAACATGAACATATAATTTCTGATGGCAATGGACCCGTTAATGCTTTGGACAACGCATTACGTAAAGCGTTACTTACATTTTATCCTGAATTGGGACAAATGCATCTTTTAGATTTTCGAGTACGTATAATGGACCAGAAAGCCGGTACAAGAGCTAAAACACGAGTACTAATAGAGTCATGTGATAAAGAAGAAAGCTGGTGGACAGTTGGTGTTTCGGAGAATATTATTGAAGCCAGCTGGGAAGCTTTAGTAGATAGTATTGAGTATAAACTTTTAAAAGAAAAAAATAGAAAAAAAAGTTCAAAGCTCAAAGTTCAAAGCTTATAACTATTAGTCAAAGAATTTGGAGATTATTTATATGCAGGATGAATTAAATAAGATATATGAGCCTCATTCTGTTGAGGAAAAATGGTATAAATATTGGCTGGAGAAAAAATATTTTCATGCCAGTGTGGAAAAAACAGAAAACAAAAAACTAAAAAATAAAAAACCTTATTCTATTGTAATTCCACCTCCAAATGTTACAGGATCATTGCATATGGGGCATGCTTTAAATAATACTCTTCAGGATATTCTTATAAGATGGAAGAGAATGCAGGGCTATAATACATTATGGATGCCTGGCACTGATCACGCAGGGATTGCTACTCAAAATATTGTTGAGAGAATGCTAAATGAGGAAGGATTAAAAAAAGAAGATCTAGGTAGAGAAGAATTTCTTAAAAGAGTATGGGCGTGGAAAGAAAAATCAGGAGGCATGATAATAAATCAATTGAAAAGATTGGGATGTTCCTGTGACTGGGACAGAGAGCGATTTACTCTTGATGAAGGATTATCTCAAGCAGTGCGTGAAGTCTTTGTCAGATTATTTAATGAAGGAATGATTTATCAGGAGAATTACATTATTAACTTTTGCCCGCGCTGCAAGACAGCTCTTTCTGATATTGAAGTTGAACATAATGAAGAAGAAGGACATTTGTGGTATATAAAATATTTTATAAAAAATTCTCTTGATTTTATAGAAGTTGCAACAACACGCCCGGAAACAGCGCTTGGAGATACTGCTGTTGCAGTAAATCCAGATGATGAACGCTACAAAGCATTAATAGGTCAAACAGTTATATTGCCAATAATTGGAAGAGAAATCCCTATAATAGGAGATATATATGTTGACACAAAATTCGGGACAGGAGCGGTAAAAATTACACCCGCACATGATCTTAACGATTTTGAAGTTGCGAAACGCCATAATCTTGAAAAAATATTAGTAATGAACAAAGACGGCAGTATGAATGAAAATGCGGGTAAATATAATGGACTTGACCGTTATAAATGCCGCGAAGAATTTGTTAATGATTTAAACAATGGCGGCTTTTTATCAAAAACAGAATCGTATAAACTAGCATTAGGACGATGCTATAGATGCAAAACTGCTGTTGAACCATATCTTTCAAAACAGTGGTTTGTAAGAATAAAAGGGCTCTCTGTCCCAGCTATTAATGCAGTAAAAAAAAGAAAAGTAAAAATCATCCCGTCATCCTGGAACAAAACTTATTTTGAATGGATGAATAATATACGAGACTGGTGTATTTCCCGTCAATTGTGGTGGGGGCATAGGATACCTGTATGGTACTGTCAAAATTGCGGCAGAACGAATGTTTCTGTTGAAACACCTAAAAATTGCGAATGCTGTCAGAGCACAGATTTAATTCAAGACCCTGATGTTCTGGACACATGGTTCAGTTCCGGTTTATGGCCTTTTTCTACTTTGGGATGGCCTTTAAACACTGAAGAATTGAAAACGTTTTATCCAACTTCAGTTTTAGTTACAGGTTTTGATATATTATTTTTCTGGGTTGCCAGGATGATAATGCTTGGATTAAAGTTTGTTAAAGATGTACCATTTAATAAAGTTTACATACATGCTCTTGTAAGAGATGGCGAAGGTCAGAAAATGAGCAAGTCCAGAGGAAATGTAATAGACCCTCTCGTTATGATGGATAAATATGGTACAGATGCATTCAGATTTACTCTTGCTGCTTTTGCAGCACAGGGACGCGATATATGTCTTGCGGAGGATAGAATATCCGGTTATAGAAACTTTGCAAATAAAATATGGAATGCTTCACGTTTTGTTTTAATGAATTTAAAAGATTATAAACCATCTAAAAATCTTTCACGTAATCTGAAGCTAATACTACCTGATAAATGGATAATTTCAAGACTCAATCAAGTTACAGGGGATGTTACAAAATCACTGAATTCTTTTCATTTCAATGATGCAGCTTTGATATTATATCATTTTATCTGGCATGAGTATTGCGACTGGTATGTTGAATTGGCAAAAGATAGACTTTATAATCCTGAAGCATCTGGTGAAGAAAAAACAACAGTTCAATATATACTTTTGCATACACTGGAACAAAGTTTGCGTTTACTGCATCCATTTATGCCTTTTATAACCGAAGAAATATGGCAAAGACTACCTGTATCTAATATTAAATCACGTGTCAGAAGTCGGGAGTCAGAAATCAGTATTATGACAGCATCCTGGCCAAAAGTTAACAAGAACAGAGTGGATTTAAACGCTTTACAACAGATGGGAATATTAATAGAAATCATAACAAATATAAGAAATATACGCGGAGAGATGAAAATTCCACCAGGGGCGAAAACACTTGCATGGATTAAAATAAATGACAAATCTAAAGTTAAGCTGATTGATAAACATATAAAATATATAATGGATCTTACACGTTCAAAGGAAGTAAAAATAATAGAACATATTACAAAAACACAGGATATGTCCCTTGGGGTATTACTTTATGCTGATATTTATGTTCAGCCAGAAATAATAACAAATGATAAAAATATAGAAAAAAACAGACTTTTAAAGGAAATAGAAAAAACAGAAAAGGAATTAAAATTTACTAAAAGTAAATTAGATAATGAGAGTTTCCTTAAAAAAGCTCCAAAAGAAGTTGTAGAAAATGAAAAAATAAAATTTAACGAATTAGAGACTATTAAAAATAAGCTTGAAAAAGAACTGAATTTGTTATAAAACATAAAAATATTTTTAGAGGAGGAATATTATGGGTGGTGAATATATTGGACGTGACAGAAAAGCGCGTCGCTGTTATGGATTTGATGAAATAGCTCTTGTCCCTGGACCTGTTACTGTTAATCCAAATGAAGTTGATATAACATGGAAAATTAGAGATTTAACTTTTGAAATACCAATTCTTGCAGCAGCTATGGATGGAGTTGTTGATACTTCATTCGCAATAAAAATGGGGAAAATGGGTGGTATAGCAGTTTTAAATCTGGAAGGAATACAGACTCGCTATAATAATCCAAAAGAAGTTCTTGATCGTATTTCTAACGCTTCCCCCGAAGAAGCTACAAAACTGGTCCAGGATATTTATACCGCACCTGTTAAAGAAGAACTTGTTGCAGAAAGAATAAAAGAAATAAGATCAAGTGGTGTTCCTGCTGTTGTTTCTTCAATTCCGCAGAGAGCGGAAAAATTTGGGAAGATAGCAGAAGAAGCAGGTGCGGATATATTTGTCGTTCAATCTACTGTTACTACAGTACATCATTTTTCATCTGAATATAAAACACTTAATTTTGAATCATTTTGTAAAAATATGAAAATCCCTGTAATTGTTGGAAATACAGTATCTTTTAAGACAAGCCTTGATCTTATGCGTGTAGGGATAGACGGTCTTCTGGTTGGAATAGGTCCAGGAGCAGCATGTACAACAAGAGGAGTTCTTGGAATTGGTGTTCCTCAGGTCACAGCAACAATAGATTGTGCATCTGCCAGAGATTTCTATTTTAAAGAAAGCGGCAGATATGTTTCCATTATTACTGATGGGGGTATGAGTTTAGGTGGAGAAATTTGTAAAGCTTTTGCTTCAGGTGCTGATGCTGTAATGGTAGGTTCTGCTTTTGCCCGTGCAAACGAAGCTCCCGGACGTGGATTTCATTGGGGAATGGCAACTCCGCATGCGAATTTACCACGTGGAACAAGAATAAGAGTTGGGACAACTGGTTCATTAGAACAGATCCTTTTTGGTCCTGCTACGCTTGATGATGGTTCTCAAAACCTTATTGGCGCGCTTAAAACTTCAATGGGAAATTTAGGAGCCAAAACAATATTTGAAATGCAGCAAACAGAAATAATTATTGCTCCAGCAATTCAAACAGAGGGAAAAGTATTCCAGAAAGCGCAAAGAGTTGGTATGGGTAAATAATATAAGGATTTAAATTATGAAAATTTTTAAAATACTAATATTATTTATTTTATGTGGGACTATATTGTATTGTTGTGGAAAAAAGAGCAAAGTAAATGAGTATAAAATAACAGGTGTAGGTGATATTACAGGTAAAACATACGATTCAGCAACAGGTGCTCTGCTCTCAGATGTTAAAATCCAAATTAATAAATCATCATATATCACCAAAGAAGATGGTATTTATTCATTTTATTCTGTCCCTGTTGGTGCACAGAAAATAATATCAAGCAAACCAAGGTATAAATCTTATTCTAACATAATCAGTATAAATGAAGGAAAAAAAGTTTATTATGATATTAAAATGATTTATAATTATATCCCTATTGCTGATGCAGGTATTGATCAAAATGTTAATACTGGAACATTAGTACAACTGGACGGTAGTAATAGCAGAGACGAAAATAATGATATACTTAAATATAAATGGTCTATTGTCTCAAAACCGGATCCTAGTATCGCAGCTTTATCAGATAACACTATTGTAAATCCTGATTTTATTGCAGATTTAAATGGTATTTTTGTTATTGAATTAACAGTATATGATGGGGTTAATAATAGTGCATCTGATACTACTATAATAACAGCAGATTATACCAAACCTCCAGATGCTCCTATAAATGTAGTAGCAACACTAAATGAAAACGCTAGTATAAATATATCATGGGATAAAGTTTTTGGAGCAACAGCATATAATATTTATTGGGCAACAGGTTCTGGTGTAACAAAAAATAATTATGAAGGCAAATTTTCTGATATAACAATAAATTCTTATGCGCATTCCAGCGTTATTATAGGGAACACATATTATTATGTTATAACAGCTGAAAATAATTATGGAATAAGTAGTGAATCAATTGAAATTAGTGTAAAAATCCCAATCTCTCCTCCAGAGCTTTTAAAAGCTTTACCTGCTGGTAATGAAAAAATAGATTTATTCTGGCAACCATTACAAAGTAATAAAATTAAAGGTTATTATATATATCGCAATAATTCACAAATAAGTTCTACTCCCAAAAATACATTTCGAGATATAGGATTAGAATTTTTAACAACATATAAATATAAAATTTCTGCTTTTGATTCTGCAGGAAATGAATCTGCCCAAAGCGATGAATTATCAGCAACCACATTAAATAATCCATTATTTTTTGGGGGGATATTAAATACTGATACAACCTGGTTGTCAAACACATATACAATTATTAGAGATAATGTAATAATTCCAAAAAATATTGTATTAACTATTGAACCTGGAGCTGTAATAAGTTTTGATGGAGAATATTATATTCAAGTTGAAGGGGAATTAATAGCACAGGGGTCACCAACTAAGCTAATCAGATTTACTTCAAATAAAGATAGTCCATCTCATGGTGATTGGAAATATATTCGATTTGAATCAAGCAGCATAGACGCTGATGTCTATTTTCAAAATATTTACTATTATTATTCTGATTACTTTTATATAAGTGGCAGTATAATTTCATACGCAGAGATAAGTTTTGGAGGCGGGATACAGACAGTTTCAAGCTCTCCATATATTGCAAATAACTGGATACATTTTTCAAGCGCTATTCCTCCTTATGGATATTCTGGAGCTGCAGTATGGGAATATAACAACAATTCTCCGGGAATAATAAAAAATAATATTATTGAAGATAACTTTATGAGTGGAATAGCAATAATAAATCAAGGTGCAAGAGTTCTGGATAACGTGATATGCAGAAATAAAAATGAAAATGCGGGAGGTCTTCTTATTGAGAATTCAGATGCCATAATAGAAGGAAATACAATTAATAATAATGTAAGTTCTTATTGTGGTGGAATTGCAATAAATAGTAGTTCCCCTGATATCAAGTATAACCTTATTATAAACAATATGTTAGTATCACCTATTTCAAATGATAATAACACAAAATTATCAAGCAGTGCTATTGTATTTTCTAATAATAGTGCAGCTAAAATTAATTGTAATAGTATTATGAATAATATGAGTTTTGCAAAGGAAGAAAGTTCAGCTTTATTTTTTGATAGAGATTCTATAGGTACTATTAACAATAACAATATTTATAATTCAACGAAATATGAAATTTATCTAAACTCAGATGCAAAAAATAATATTGATGCAGCAAATAATTTTTGGAATACAACAGACACCACAATTATAAACAAAAGACTCTGGGATAACAATGATAATATAAATATTGGCCAGATTAATTTTTATCCTTATTTAGATAATTTCGAACAGTATATAAAAATAAATTCAATCTCTCCATTACATGGTATGACAAAAAGAGAAATTGCAGAG
>JACRDZ010000036.1 GCA_016212735.1 Candidatus Firestoneibacteriota bacterium
AGATATGAAAGATGTCCTATATGTAAAATATCAAAACAACCATTTGTGAAAACAACTTTTTTCCCAATGGACTGTTTTTTATTTAGTATTTTTTTTAATTTAGCAATTGAATATATTTTATTTTTCATTTTTTTGATTACTTAATTTATTCCAAATTCTTTTTTTAATTGTGCAAGAGTTATCGTAGATGTACCAACTTCTCCAACGACTATACCTGCTGCATGGTTAGATATAAAAGCTGATTCCAGAAGTGAAGCTCCGCTTGAAATACACAAAATAAATGTGCTTATTACAGTGTCACCTGCTCCAGTTACATCATATACATGTTTTGCAACGGTTGGTATATGAGTAATTTTATCTGAATTATCAAATAAAGTCATCCCGTCTTCTCCCTGTGTAATAAGCAGTGATTTGCATTTAAGCTTTCTCATAATTTTTCTGCCAGCTTCGATTAATGTCTTCTGATCAACGATTTCTATTCCTATCCCCTGTCCTGCTTCATAATTATTAGGAGTAAGAATTGATACATTTTTATATTCTGAAAAATGTTTTACTTGCGGATCAACAGCAATAAATATATTATTATCATTAAGTAAGGGAATTAATTCTTCAAGCAATTCAAAAGTAATAACTCCTTTGGCATAATCTGAAATAAGCACACCATCAAGTGTTTTTAAGTTTTTTTTAATTATTTTAATAATTCTGTTTTTTATAGAATTATTAATAGGTAGAGTATCTTCTCTATCTATGCGCAGCATCTGCTGATTATGTGCAATTATTCGCGTTTTTACTGTAGTAATTCGGCTTTCATCTTTTATAATTCCTTCTGTATTAATCCCTCTTTTTTTGATAACAGAAGTTAATGTTTTACCATAATAATCATCCCCTGCAATACCAATTAATAGAGGATCTCCTCCAAGAGTAATAATATTATTTGCAACATTGGTAGCTCCACCCAATATATTGTTTTTAGATATATACTTCACTATTGGGACAGGGGCTTCAGGTGAAACACGGTTTACGTTGCCCCAATAATACTCATCAAGCATTATATCACCAATTATAGCAATTTTTTTACCTTTAAAATTATCTAATATCTTTTTTATTCGTTCCGGATAGATATCTATTTCTGTATTTATTTTATTCATATATTTCTCCTTGAATTATTTATTTGAAATTATCATGAACAATTATATTATGTCAAGAATATTAGGAAACTGGCAGAAATTTCCCAAGAAAGAAATTAACCACAGAGTTTTAAAATTATAAATATATCTCAGTGCACTCTGTGGTTCATTTTTTCGATTTTGAGGAATTTCTGGGAAGCTGGAGACATAAAAAACTAAAATTGACAATAATTTTATATGGTATATATTATAATTCAAGTCTTACTAAGGGTCTGCGCAGACCCTAAAATATTTTATAGTTTAACGGAGTGTAATTATGCATGAGAAAAAATATTATCGTAATCTGGCAATAGAAAAACGCAGCTTAATCACATATGATGAAATAATTGAAAAAAGCAGAATAATAAGCGAACAGATTTTATCTATGCCATATCTCGAAAAATCACAACATATATTTTGTTATTTATCATCGAAAGAAAAGAAAGAAGTTAATACAGATATTATTATTAAAAGCTTATTAAGTAAAAATAAAAATGTTTATATACCAGGGACAAACTGGAAAGAAAAAAAAATAAATATTTATAATATAAAAAAATTTCCGATAGAATCTAATAAATTCATAATGAAGTATGGGATATATGAACCAATTGATAAATATTTTATAAAGAATTCAGGTGTTGATCTTAATATATTAATTTTACCTGGAACAGCAGGAGATGCATCTGGGACTCGTTATGGTTATGGAAGCGGTTTTTTTGATAAGTTGTTATTAGAATTGAAAAAGATAAAAATAGAATTATTAAAAATACTTCCTCTTTTTGATTGCCAGTTATTCCCTGAATTACCGCGAGAAGAACATGATATTCCTGTAGATATTATTGTTACTGAAAGTAAAGTGATATACACATCTCACTGTTCCAATAGCAAGCCGTCAATTATTTCTTTTAGTTCATTTTCAAATAAACCTGTTTTTTGATATACTATTTTACCTTTTTTATCCAATATTACATTTTGAGGTAAATTCATTGAATCAGAGAAAATGACATTTGTATTATCATTTGCAAAAACAATATCAAAATTTGGAGATCCTGATTTAGATATATAACTTCTTACAGCATTTGAATCACGTGCATTATGTACAGCTAAAATTGTAAGTTTTTTATCTTCATATTTTCTATAAAAATTTTTCAGAAAATCTATTTCGCTACTTGAAGAAACATCACTTGAATTCCATAATACTAAAAGTATAACCCGTCCTCTGAAAGTATCCAGCGCAAGTTCTTTCCCCTGAAAATTTGTAAAAGTATAATTTGGCGGACGGTTTTCATTTACTCTCGTAATTTCTTCCTCTTTTATTTCTGCCCAGTTTTTATCATCGTCTCTGTCCGCAATATTTTTTATTTTTTTTACCCAGAATATTGCTTTATCAAATATGACATCCTGAAAATATATATTAACCAGATTTTTTAATGCAAACATATTACTGTTAGAAATTCTGAACGATTGCTCATAACAATATATTGCCATATCATGATTTTTATTTTCTACTTCTTTACCTAAAAAATTATAGCTTGCAGAAATGTATTTTTGAACTTCTTCGCTTTGCGGCAGATATTCCATTTTTTTAATAACTTCTAACCATTCTTTTTTATCCCAAAAAATTTTACCTGCTACCAGAGCCTTTTTAGATACAAAATTATAATTTTCATCACAGTTAGAATTGAAATTTTTGCATAAACTCCAATAATAAATTGCCTTACCAAAATCTCCTTCATTTTCATATTGCTGTGCGAGTGAAAAAATAAAAGTCCCCAACTCATTAGATATGGTTTCAGGAGGTATTCCAAGATAAATAGCTTTTTTATAAGCATATACACCATCATCCTTTGCATCATCTTTAGCTGCCCAGAATCTTGCTAAATACAACCATTCTTCATGTGAACGATTTGTTTTGTTTACCACATCACCTATATGAAAAGGTTCTTTCTGTTTTTTTATTAATGCAATAGAATCTCCTTTTTTAACAGTCTGAATTATTTCTATTTCCCCTATTTCAGTTTTTTTTTCATTGAACACATTAAATATCTGTCCTGATTGTAATTCTGGAGATGATTGTATATTAATAAAGCATAACTCTCCTTCCAATATCGTAATTTTACCTGAAATTTCTCTTTCAAGACGATTTACATAAGATAAATTTTCTCTTGTTTCTATTAAACCTGTGAATGCAGCTTTATAGCCAGGTAAAATCGAATCAGCGAATTTAGGTTTTTTTATATAATAAGCTTGTGAAGAGTATTTATCAATACTGATAATGCATATTCTCGCTTCTATTTTGGAAGGATCGCTTTGATAAATATCATATATCATACCTTTTTGAATACCATGTTTTG
This sequence comes from Candidatus Firestoneibacteriota bacterium, assembly GCA_016212735.1. Next base: position 3,521 of record JACRDZ010000036.1, read on the forward strand.
AGCCTAGATCTATAACAATATCATTTTCTGAGACTTTTGTTACAACTGCTTTATTATAAAAATTAAATGGCATTACCCAATTGTTTTTACCTATAGAGAATAAAGAGGAATCATAATTTACTATCTCTGCATTTGTTTTAAAAGATATAATAAATAAAAATAAAAATATACAGCAAATTGAATTGAATTTACTCAATAGAGTATCTCCTTGGAAGCAATTATATTTCTGTTTTATGTATGCACATAATGGGCATTAACTGATAGGGTGAAAGTCCCTTGCAGGAGAATCACCATATATGCATCTATTAATAAAAATAAATATACGACAACCGCTAGCAAAAAGCAAGTGCATTTTCGTAAGAAAGTCCAAAGTGGCTAAAAGAGTAAAAGACAAAAGAGTCTTGAGACTGATAGGATTATATCTAATGTATTTTATCCTAATCTTAATTCCATATTCGGGACTGCATTTAAAGACAGATTAATTTTTTCATTTGTTAAAGGTAAATAATATCCACTAGCAGCAATCATTGCAGCATTATCTGTACAGAGTATTGGAGAAGGGAAATAAACTGAATATCCTTCCTGTGTAAGAGTATTGAACTTTTCTCTTAAGCAGGAATTACAGGCTACGCCTCCTGAAATCAGCAGTGTTTTCACTTTCTTTATTTTTATTAATTCGTATGTATTGCGGTATAATAAATCTATAGCAGTTTTTTGGAAACTCGCAAGAATATCTTCTTTTTTAAAATTTTTATTACGTATTACGTTTAAAACAGATGTCTTAAGACCGCTATAACTGAAATCAAACTGATTTCCATGCTTGAGCTTTGCCAGAGGAAATTTAATTGTATCAGGGTTTCCAAGCTTGCTTAATTTATCAATAACAGGTCCTCCTGGATATCCAAGCTCTAGCTCTCTTGCTATTTTATCAAAAACTTCACCGCAGGCATCATCTCTGGTTGAAGCTATCTGGATTGCTTCATCACGTTTATTCATATAAAAAATACAGGTATGTCCTCCTGATACAACTAAAGCTAAAGCAGGAAAAGAAGGTTCATGTTCAATAAAAGTTGCACATATATGTCCATAAAGATGATGAACTCCTAAAAGAGGGATATCAAGAGCGTATGCATACGCTTTAGCAAAAGATATTCCTACAAGAAGTGAGCCAACCAGTCCTGGAGCATAAGTTACAGCTATTTTTGCTATTTTGTCAGGTTTTATTTTAGCTTCATCAAAAGTTTCCCTGACAACAAAAGAAATATTTTCAAGATGGTTTCGTGAGGCCAGTTCAGGGACTATTCCGCCGAATTTTTCATGTGTTTTTTGCTGAGAAGATATTATATTAGAAAGAATTTGTCTGCCATCTTTTACAATAGACGCACTTGTTTCATCACATGAAGTTTCAATTCCAAGAATATACATAATCACCTCATTCTGTAATCTCTGATGCTGGTACAATTTCTATATTTTTAGATTTAATATAAGGCAGCATTTCTGTAATAACAGAAGCTGTATGTTTTTTTTCAACATGCCCTATTCCTATTGCTGAACCATGAGTTAAAGCAATGTTTACTAATTTATTAATCTGTTCTTTTATATATTGTGGTTCATCAATATTGTCCAGAAATATGTCTCTTGTGTTTATTTTAATTCCAACTTTTTTCCCGATTTTTTTTGAGACAGATTCTGATGTAACCAGACTATCAATGAAATATAATTTTTTTTCTTTCAGCATATTTAAAAATATGCGCATAATATTTTCATTGGAAGTTATTTTTGAACCCATGTGATTATTAACACCTTTTACATTTGGCACACTAATCAGGTTTTCTTCCAGTATTTCCCTGATTTTTTCTTCAGACATAGATTCAAGAATAGCCCCGGGTCCTGTTTTATTTTCTTTATAATCATCAGGAAATGCTTCCATTGGGAAGTGCAGCATTATTTCAAAATTTTTTTCGATTGCGTCAAGAGCAATCGATCTTGAAAAAGGCAATTGAGGCAGAATAGCCAGAGTAATAGGGGCGGAAATATCAAAAAATCTTCTAACTTTATTATTATAGAAATTTCCAAAATCATCAATGATTATAGCAATTCTTTTAGTTAGTTTTTTTTTTGAACTAATACTAGTTTTTCAAGTTCGATATCATCAATGGTTATAGTTAAAGCAACCTGCATATCATCTTTTGTTGCCTGCACAATTTCACCTATAACATGTGCTTTATAGATATCCATTTCTCTGGTAATTGCCGCCTGATAATCTTCCAGTGATTTACCTTTTGGGACAGAAATCCTTCTGAATACATAAATCCATTTTCTACCAAATATTTTTTTTTCATCTCTATATTCTTCTAAAACATCTTTATCCTCTATTCCTAAATTATCAAGAGTTTTTGTTAAAGCATTATCAATTTCAATATATAGAGAAGGTGTTTCTTCCGAAGGGATAATTTTATTAATTTTTTGTGTAATAGAGATAAAAATGGTTTTTAACCTGTTAATAAAAAAAAATTCAGGATATAAATAAAAAATGCCTATTATAATAAAAATTATTATAAAATAGAAAAACCATTTTCTGTTTTTTTTAGATTTTGCCATTTTTTTATTACCTGGATTTAGTAAACAGAAACTGGGAATTAAAAAGATCAATTGCTGTTTGTATTTGTGTATCCACTAATTTTTCTTTTTCTTTAGCCTTTTTCTGATTTACTTTATTAATAAGCTCTTTACTTTTAGTTGAATCAATATTATCTTTTAAGTACTCCATCTGTTTTTCTTCTACTTTTAGGTTTTCTTCGTCAATTCTCTGTTTATAAAGCTTCATCAATAATTCTGGAGACATATCGACTATAATATCAGGTGTAATCCCTTCACCATGTATACATTTTCCGCTAGGAGTATAATATTTAGCAGTAGTTAATCTGAGAGCAGAGCTCTCATCAATTGGAATAATACTCTGTACAGATGCTTTTCCAAAAGTTTTAGTGCCGATAATTATCCCTCTGTTCCAGTCCTGTATTGCACCGGAAACAATTTCAGAAGCACTCGCACTTCCCATATTTACCAGAACAGCAAGAGGGAAATTAGGATGAGTCGGTTCTTTATCAGCAAAAAACTGCATATTCTGTCCTTCTATACGTCCTTTTGTATATACAATTAATCTTCCGCGTGATATAAATTTATTTGTCACTTCAACAGCAACATTAAGTAATCCGCCTGGATTATGACGTAAATCAAGTATTAATGCCTGCATTCCCTGTTTTTCAAGGTCTTCGAGAGCTTTTTCAAGTTCTTCGCCTGATTTTGATTTAAATTCTGTCAGTCTTATGTATCCGATTTTATTTTCCAGCATAGAGTATTTAATAGAAGTTATTGGAATTTTTGCACGTGTAAGTGTAAATTTTATCAAGTCAGGATAACCATCTCTGAATATTGATATTGTAACATCTGTACCAGGATCTCCGCGCATTTTATTTATTGCTTCGTATAAAGTCATGTTTTGAGTATATTCTTCTTCAATTTTAATTATTTTATCACCAGCTAATATACCTGCACGAAAAGCAGGAGTATCTTCGATGGGAGATATTACAGTAAGTATATTATCTTCAATAGAAACAACAATGCCCAAACCTCCAAATTCACCTTTAGTCTGTATTTTAAGATCACGGTATTCTTCTTTTTCCATAAATTGACTGTGAGGATCCAGAGTCCCAATCATACCGCGTATAGCACCTTTTACAAGTTTTTGGGCGGTAATTTCATCAACATAACTTTCTTGCACAATAGATAGCACATCTGAAAAAACTTTTAAATTTTCATATATACTGCTGTCTTTAGGAGCAGATCCAAAAAGGATTTTATATCCAGATGTTAATATAAAAACAACAAAACAAATACAAGCAAAATATTTAATTTTATTTCTCATTAAACTTTACTCCTTCTTATTTTCCAGCCAGTCTATAGGATTCAAGGCTTCGCCTTTTTCCCTTATTTCAAAATAAAGACATGCACCTGTACCTGTTCCACTGTCACCAACTTTACCTATAATCTGATTTTTATCTATATAAATATTTTTTTCTATTAATATTTCTGATAGATACCCATAAACGGTAAAAAAAGATTCACCATGATCAATAATTATTACTTTACCAAATCCATATAACCAGTCAGCATATAGCACAACACCTTTTTCTACAGCTTTTACTTCTTCTCCAAAATTTGCTTTTATTCTAATGCCTTTTTCAATAATAGAAGCTTTGTATTGTTTTTTGTCCTGTTTCCCAAAAAAGGAAATCACTCTGCCTGTCAAAGGCCAGGGAAGATATGACTTTTTTAATCCGTCATTTTTATAAACAGGATGTTTTAACAAAAAATTAATTAAATTTTGAATGTTTAAAGATGCTTTATTAAATTCATTAATATTAGAAAAAGTTATTATTTTATTATTTTTCTGAAACTCTTTAAAATCATAAGATTCATTAAAAGTAATAGTTTCATCTTTTTTCAGAAGAGTATCATAAATAATACTATAATTATTTATAATATTTGTAATAATTTTTTTACGTAAATTATAATAAGTTATATTCTTAAAGTCCAGAAAAATATTATATTTTAAAGTATTATCATATTTATTAAGATTTTTAATAATCCATACATTGCTTTCTTCTAATGGATTAAAAGACGTTTTGTCCACATCTTGTGTCTTTAAACTCTTTTCTTCTATGTCTTGAGAGCTTATATGTATAGAAAAAATAAACATGGATGTAAAGATTACAGTTATGTATAATAAATATTTAATTTTTTTCATATATTTTAAGAGGTTAAAATGTTATTTGTCATTTTATACTTAATAAATTTCCTATTAAAGGAATTGTAATACCAAGGACTAAGACTATTAAAATCTGTTCCCATGAAAAAAAGTATAAAAAAATATCTTTCGTTAAAAGGTAGGAATATCCAGAAAATAAAATCAGGAAAGCAAATCCACTGGATAAAATCCCGATAAAAATTCCTGCAATAATAAAAGGTATTTGTATAAAGCTCTTACTTGCTCCTAATAATCTAAATCTTTCTATATTTGAATTAAGATATTTTCGGCAGTTTATAACAGCTCCAATCATAAGTATAAATCCTGTTGTTATTAAAATATAAGAAATAAAAATTGTAATTGTATTAATATTTTTAAAAGAGACAGATAAAAAATCAATCCAATCTTCTCCGAAGTTTACTTCTTCAACTCCTGCTATTTCTGCTTTTTTTGCGAGGAAATCAACCAGATCTTTAACTGTATCTTTACTAAAATTTTCTTTTTTTAAAGTAATCCTATATAAAGAAGGATATGGATTGAAATTAAGAGAGTTTATTGTTTCAGCCAGCTTATTGTCTTTTTTCTTTAAATTTTCACTTACTTTTTTAGAATCTTCATATATAAATTGTGAGATATAGGGGAATTCTTTAATAGTATTTTCAAAGTTTTCTTTTTTAGCTCCCTGTTTTAAATAAACGATTATTTCATATTCAGATTTTTTCTCTTCAATGATTTTTTCAAAATTAGAATAAATTAAGAAAATCAATCCCCATAATATTATGGAAGAAATAAATAACAGGCTCATCAGAAAATAAGCATAACGTGCTTCCTTTAAGTATAAAAGTGCTACTTTAAAATGAAAGCTCATTTGTTTAAACATTGTCAAGAATTCCTTCCAGTTTATCTGTACTTGCTTTTCCTATTTCATAATGAATAATTTTTCCTTGAGAAAGAGTTATTATACGTTTCCTTTCAGGGAAGTTTTCTGCAGTTTTAGTGTCACATGTAGTAATAACTATTGTTGTTCCTTTTTTATGAATATCGCTTAGTTTAGCCACCAGTTTTTCTGTCCACTTTGGTTCTAATTCTTCCAGTGGTTCATCAGCTATAACAAGACCCGGGTTTGTAATAAGCGCACGAGCAATCATCCCCATTTTTCTTTCCTGTGATGAAAGTTCTTTTGCGAGAAAATGACGTCTTTGATTTAAGCCAAGCTGATCGGTAATATTAATTACAAGTTCATCTCTTTCTTTTTTTGGTATATTTTTAATAATAAGAGGTATTTCAATATTTTCATGAAGAGTTAATCCATGAAATAAATTAAAATCTTCCATAATTATCCCCATTTCACGATGTGCCAGAGATAATCCTCTGTAACTGATAGCAGAAAGAACTCTACCCTGCACATTTACCTGTCCATGAGTGGGTTTAATAATACCAGCTATTAAACGAAGTATTGAACTTTTTCCGGACCCAGAAGCTCCAACAAAAAATACCAATTCTCCGGTATTGATTTTAAGATCAATATTTATTAAAACCTGGCTGGTAATTCCATAATCCTTACTGACATTGTTAAAGATAATCATTTTAGTTACCTTACGCTCTCACAATTTCTTGAGTAATTCAAATACGCATGATTTAATGTTTTCTTTTGTCAGTCCGTAAAATTTAAAAAGCTCTTCATATGTACCAGACTGCCCGAATATATCCTGTATACCAATACGTTTAAGCGGTACAGGAAAGTTTTCTGCTAATACTTCAGCAACAGCACTTCCAAGACCGCCTATAACAGAATGTTCTTCAATAGTAATTATAGCACCTGTTTTTTCTGCTGATGAAATTATTATGTCTTTATCAATTGGTTTTATTGTTGATAAATTAACTACTCTGCAATTAATATTTTGTTTACTTAGTTCTTCCTGCGCCTCTTTTGCGATACTCAGCGTAATTCCGGTAGAAATTATAGTAATATCATTACCTTCTTTTATTATTGATCCTTTACCAATAATGAATTTATATTTATCATCATAAATAATAGGCGTTTTAGGTCTTGAGGTTCTAAAATAAACAGGACCATTATGTTCTGCTACAGCAAATAATGCTTTTTGAGTTTCAACTGCGTCAGCTGGTATAATTACTGTCATATTAGGAATAGCACGCATTAAAGCAATATCTTCTATTGACTGATGCGATGATCCATCTTCTCCAACAGAAATACCTCCATGGCTGCCTACTATTTTTACATTCAGATTACAGCTTGCAACTGTATTTCTGATTTGTTCCCATGCTCTGCCAGAAGCGAAAATTGCGAATGAACTTGCAAAAACTATTTTACCGGATAATGCAAGTCCGGAAGCTGTCCCTATCATATTTTGTTCAGCAACACCAAAGTTAAAAAACCTATCAGGGAAGTTGTTGCGAAAAAGAATTGACATTGTTGAGCATGATAAATCTGCGTCTACAGCAACAACATTCGAATTTATACTTCCTAAATTTACCAGAGCTTCACCGTAAGCTTCTCTCGTAGCTTTCAAATTAATCAGTCTCCTTTTAATATATCTTTTTTAATTCTTCCAATGCTTTATCGCATTCTTCTTTAGTAGGAGGCTTCCCATGATATTTGCATTGACCTTCCATAAACGAAACCCCTTTACCTTTAATTGTATTTGCAATAATAATACTTGGTTTGCCTTTTACTTTTTCTGCATTATCTAAACTAGATATTATTTTTTCTATATTATGTCCATCTATTACATTTACATGCCAGCCGAATGCCAGCCATTTATCTTTAAGGGGACTTACGTTCATTATATCTTTAACATTACCATCAATCTGCAGCCCGTTAAAATCCTGAAATACACATAAATTATCTAATTTATAATGCGCGCCTGCCATTGCAGCTTCCCATATTTGACCTTCCTGGCTTTCTCCATCACCAATAAGTGCATAAACTCTATAATCTTTTTTATCCAATTTACCAGCTAACGCAATACCGTTTGCTATAGAAAGTCCCTGTCCAAGAGAACCTGTAGAACAGTCTACTCCGGGAGTAAGTTTGTAATCTGGATGTCCCTGCAGCCGGCTGCCTAATTTGCGTAAAGTATAAAGTTCTTCAATATCAAAAAATCCAGCACGGGCTAAACAGGAATAAAGTACAGGCGCAGCATGTCCTTTTGAAAGAACAAATCGATCCCTTTGGGACCATTTAGGATTTTTAGGGTCAATTCTCATTTTATGAAAATACAATACAGCCATAATATCAGCTGAAGATAAAGATCCTCCAGGATGTCCGGATGCAGAGCGAGTCAGCATGCTTATAATATCCTGGCGGATAATACACGCCATACTATATAAGCTGTTTATATCCACAATATGAATTTCCCTTCAATAAGAATTTGCGTAGAAATAAATTGAACAATTAGCATTTAACTTTTATTAGAATGCAAGATACCTTATATGATTAATACTGTCAAGAAAAAACTAAAAACTAATGTAATGCCTCAGTTATCAGTGGCAATACTTGAAAAAGATGAGAATAAAAATTTAATTAAAAAAACACAAAAGCTATCAAGTTAAACAACAATATAGCCGAAATAAAAATATAACCGAAATATGTAGGAGATTATTGAT
>JACRDZ010000289.1 GCA_016212735.1 Candidatus Firestoneibacteriota bacterium
CAACCACCACCAAAAATTACTTCTGGGAAAATACAAATTTGAATAACTAAAAAAGGTCTGTAGTGCCGACCTTTTTAATTGGAACACGTAAAATCAAGCTTTTTTTGACTTTTTTGTGTTGAATTGCTTAAGTCGGGTTAAGCATATTACTGCTGGTAATATAATGACTACAGAATTGCATCTGATTTCACCAGAAGATGACCTTAAAAAAATTCTGGAATATTTTTTCCATGGTTTTCAAAACGATTTTCCTATAATAGATAATAGTAAAGTAGTAGGGATATTAACCAGAAATAGAATTTTATCTTCAATTCATGAAAAAGGATTAAATATAAAGATAAAAGATATTATGGAAACTAATTATACATATATAACACCTGGTACTTTGTTAAATGATATATATCCATATTTTAGTAAAGATAAACACGAAGTTATCCTTGTAATAGATGATGAAAAACTATTGGGGATTATTTCTCTGGAAAATATAAGTCGTTATATGATGGTACATCACGAGTTAGAGCATTATAAAGTTGCTCTAAGTTGCGGGTTTAGAGATATTTTTTTAATCCCTTATGTATCATTAAATCTGTTAGATTTTTAATATCCTGAGATCTATTTCTTTTACATATTAGTATTGCATCTTGAGTCTCAACTATAATTGCATCATCTATTCCGATTGTAGCTACTAGTTTGTCTGGAGACCAGACAACCAGTCCTTTTGAATCAATCCCAATATGATTACCAGAAATTACATTTAAATCCTTATTTTTATTAGTACAATCATATAAAGCTGACCAGCTTCCAAGGTCGTTCCATCCGAAATTACCTCTTATAACAATAATATTTTTTGCTTTTTCCATTATACCATAGTCAATAGAAATATTTTCTAATTTTGAGTATACCTTTTTTATAATTTGTTTTTCATTCTTTGTGCCTAAATATTTTTTAATAAATGTAAGTCCTTTATGCAATTCTGGTAAATACGTTTCAGTCTCTGCTAGAATTTTTTTAACTGTCCAGACAAACATACCGCTGTTCCATAAATAATTTCCTGTTTGTAAAAAATATTTAGCTTTTTTAAGATTGGGTTTTTCTACAAATTTATCTACTTCATAATATTCTGAATTAATTTTATTTTTACCTTCTACCTTCTGCCTTCTACCTTCTGCCTTGAATTTAATATATCCATATCCTGTTTCAGGTTTGGTTGGTGAAGCACCAATAGTAATTAAACAATTTTTTTCAGTTGCAATTTGAGCAGCAAATTTCAAAGTCTTTTGAAATTCAATTTTATCAGTTATAAGATGATCGGATGGTAATACACATATTGCAGCTTCTTTATCTATACGTTCAATAATTATACTTGCCAGTCCAATGCAGGGAGCAGTATTTTTACCCATAGGTTCGATAATAATATTTTTATCTGGGATAAAAGTAAGCTGATTTTTTACAACAGGAGCATGTTTATAATTAGTTACTATAAAAATATTTTCAGATGATATTAACCCTTTTAGTCGTTCAACAGTTTCCTGAAGCATTGTTTTTTTCCCAATAACGCTAATTAACTGTTTTGGTAAATTTTCTCTGCTTCTTGGCCAGAATCTTTTCCCTGAACCTCCTGCCATTATAACAGCATACATATCTTAGTTTGCTCCTTTTTTTTATAACCCGTTTATTTCAAATTGTTCGGATTGAATTATAAATCTTTTGGTATTTCAACGATAGAGTATTCTTTTAATTTACTTTTTATGATTTCTTTTATTTCTAATAATGCTTTTTCTGTTTTACCTTCACAGCGCATAACAATAACTGGTTGAGTATTTGATGCTCTAACCAGTCCCCATCCATCATTAAAAAGCACTCTTGCTCCATCAATATCAATTACTTTATATTTTTTACTGAAATATTTTTTAACTTCTTCAATAACCCAGAATTTATCTTTATCTGGACAACCAATTCGAATTTCAGGAGTAGAGTTATATAAGGGCATATCTGAAAGAATTTCTGACAGTTTCAAATTGGAATTAGAAAGAATTTCCACAAGTCTCGCAGAAGCATAAATTGCATCATCATAACCAAAATATCTGTCTCTAAAAAACATATGCCCGCTCATTTCTCCTCCAAGGCTTGCTTTTTCTTCTTTCATTTTTCCTTTTATGAGTGAATGACCTGCTTTCCACATAATTGGTGTTCCACCGTATTTGGTTATATACTCGACAAGAGCCTGGGAACATTTAACTTCAAGAACAATTTTTGCATGTCCTTTTTGAAGAACATCCCTGGAGAATAAGCCTAACAGTCTGTCTCCCCAGAGAATATTCCCTTTATTATCAATTGCTCCAATTCTATCCGCATCTCCATCGTAAGCAATACCAACATCTGCATTTGTTTCTTTTACTTTTGTCTGTAAATCTTTAAGATATGCTGGTATTGTAGGATCTGGATGATGATTTGGAAATCTGCCGTCCAGTTCACAATAAAGTTCAACAACTTCTGCGCCTATTTTATTTAGTAAAATTGGTGCAACTAAACCTGCTGTACCATTACCGCAATCAACAACAACTTTAATCGGTTTACTTAAAGTAATATTTTTTGATACATACTCAATATATTTGTCTAGTATTGTATTTTCAGGAATTATTTTACCATTTCCTTCAGGGAATTTATTATTTAATATAATTTTTTTTACTTTTTGTATTTCATCTCCATAAATTGTACTGCCGTTTTCAAATATTTTAAAACCATTGAAATTAGGAGGATTATGACTTCCTGTAATCATGATACCCCCATCTTTTTTTAGCTGGAACATAGAGAAATAGAATAACGGAGTAGGCAGAAGTCCAATATCAATTACATCGCAGCCGCAAGAATTAATCCCTTCAGTCAATGCATTTCTAAACCGAAGAGAACTCTCTCTATTGTCCCTTGATATAACAATTTGATTAGCATTATGATTTTTTATATATGATGCTATCCCCTGCCCAAGTTTTTTTACTACGTCAAAAGTCAAGTCTGTATCTACTACTCCACGAATATCATATTCTCTAAATATCTCCTCATTCATAAGAATCTCCTATAATAGATGTATTTAAATATTAAGATAATTTTAAGAGATAATAATATTTTTTTCAAGTCATTTCTTTTGTTTATTAGCAGTAAATAACAAAAAATGATATAATTCAGATTTATTAAGGATGCGCATGCTCAATATCCTAAAAGCAGGTGCAGTGAGTGACAGGGGAATATCTTTTTTTATTTCTTACTAATATTTATTATTTTCATTATTTAAATATTGTAACAACTTCATGTTATGTCCCGACTTGAAGGATTAAAATGTATATTGGTAACGTATTAATAGAAAATAATTTAATTTTTGCTCCTATGGCTGGGATAACAGATTCTCCTACACGTATTATAGCAAGACGTTTTGGAGCAGGGATGGTTTATTCTGAAATGATCTCCAGTGAAGGACTTGTACGTAATCAGAGAAAAACAAAAGAATTGTTATATTTTACATCTTCTGAACATCCACTGGCGCTTCAGATTTTTGGATCTCACCCTGAATGTATGGGAGAAGCAGCAAAAATAATATGTAATTCTGGAGTTGATATTATAGATATTAATTTTGGTTGTCCTGCAAAAAAAGTATTAAAAGCTCAGTCAGGTGCATATTTATTGCAATTTCCGGATAAAATTGCTAAAATTATTTCCAGAGTTAGAAGTAAAATAAAAATCCCTCTTACTGTAAAAATTCGTTCTGGATGGGACAAAGAGAATATCAATGCGCTTCTTATAGCCAGAATTGCACAGGAAGAGGGTGCAGATGCTTTAATAATTCATCCCAGAACACGTTCTCAAATGTTTAAAGAACATGCAGACTGGGATATAATTACACAAATAAAAAAATCAGTAAAAATACCTGTAATAGGAAATGGTGATGTAATAAGTCCAATGGATGCCAGGCGTATGTTTCAGGAAACTGATTGTGATGCTGTAATGATTGGTAGAGGTGCGCTGGGTAATCCCTGGTTATTTAATATAACTGATCATTTTTTACGTACTGGAGAGTTTCTTTCCCAACCTGGAATAGAAGAAAAAATAAAAATTGCTTTGCAACATCTAGAGTATGAAGTACAATATAAAGGCGAAAAAAGAGGGATAATAGAAAGTTATAAATTAATTTTCTGGTATCTGAAAGGTCTGCCTGAAACACATAAGGTTCGGCAGGAAATAATTAAACAAAACAATTTTCAGGGGATTAAAGATATTTTAGAAGAATATCTAAAGGCCAATTTATGAATAAAGATGCATTAAAAAAAATACTTACTCAAGTATACGAGAACAAGATTAAAGTTGATAATGCAATAGAAAAGTTAAAACATCTTCCGTATGAAAATCTGGAGTTCGCTAGAATTGATACACACAGGGAAATCCGGCAGAGTTTTCCAGAGGCTATATTTTGTGCTGGTAAAACAACAGATCAGATTTTAGCAATAATAGAAAAAATGCTGTATCATAAAATAAATGTTCTAGCCACAAGAGCAAAAGAAGAAGTTTTTGAACATGTTTTGAAATGTTTTCCTGATGCTAAATATAATAAACATGGCCAGATTATTACAATAATTAGAAATAAACCAAAAACAAAAATTGGAATAATTGCAGTTGTAACAGCTGGAACATCGGATATTCCAGTCGCAGAAGAAGCGCGTGAAACATTAAACTTTGTCGGTTTTAAAACTGTGTCTCTTTATGATGTTGGGGTTGCAGGTATACACAGGCTTTTTGATAACCGTGACGTTTTATTTAATGCAAAAGTCATTATTACTGTTGCAGGAATGGATGGTGCTTTACCAAGTGTAATTGCAGGACTTGTTAATAAGCCAATAATTGCGGTTCCTTCAAGTATAGGATATGGAGCAAATTTTGGAGGAGTATCTGCACTTCTTTCAATGTTAAACAGCTGTGCTCCGGGACTTGCTGTAGTAAATATAGATAATGGTTTTGGTGCTGCAAGGCTTGCATGTATGATAATGCAGGTGTATAAAAAATAAAAAAGGATTTAAATGAAAATACTTTATTTTGATATTATTGCGGGTGCAAGCGGGAATATGATTTTAGGCGCTTTTTTAGATGCAGGGCTGAATTTGGATTATTTAAAAGAAGAACTTTCTAAATTGAATTTATCTTACTATAATATTGAAATTAAAAAGGAACAGAAAAATCATATATTCGGGACATTATTAAATGTAAATGTAGATTATTCCAGACAGCCATTAAGAACGTATCATGAAATTGAAGAAATAATAAAAAAGAGCAGTCTGTCCGAAAAAATAAAAAATAAAAGTTTATCGATTTTTAAGAGATTAGCACAAGTAGAAGCAGGTATACATAATACTCAAGTTTCACAAATACACTTTCACGAAGTAGGTGCGGTTGATTCAATAATAGATATTGTTGGTTCTGTAATCGGATTTGAATATTTTAAATCAGATAAAATTTACTCTTCACCTTTGATAAACGGAAGCAGTGGGTATATTAATTCTTCTCACGGGAAACTCCCTAATCCTGCACCTGCAACTCTTGAATTACTTAAAAATATTCCATGTAAAACAATTGATATTCAGGATGAACTTACAACTCCTACAGGAGCTGCAATTCTATGTGATATCGTTGATGAGTTTGGTGTAATGCCAGAAATGCATATAAAACATATCGGATATGGGGCAGGGAATAAAAATTTTAATGATATTCCTAATTTACTGCGTATAGTAATAGGAGATACACAATATATAAATATGGAAATAGATTTTGTCTCTGTCATAGAAACTAATATAGATAATATGAATCCTGAACACTACGACTGGTTAATAGAGGAAGCAATATCTAAAGGAGCGCTTGATGTTTTTTTAACACCGATTATAATGAAAAAAAGCCGTTCAGCAGTTTCTTTAACAATAATAACACCATTGAATCTTGAAAAGAAAATAGCAGAGTTCGTTTTGAAAAATACTACTACTTTTGGAGTTCGTATATCAAATTTACGACGTAAAAAATTATTCCGTAAGATGGATTCGATTGATACAAGATATGGCAAAATACGTATAAAAATTGGATATATGAATAATGAAATTGTTAAAGTAAGTCCAGAATATGAAGATGTTAAAAAGCTGGCTTCATCCAATAATGTATCTCCCCAGGAAATTACGAATGAAGTAATAAAAATAGTAGAGACCTATAAGTAGGAGTATTTATATTTATGTTATATCGTCTGGATCTTCATATTCATAGTTCTGCTTCGAATTGCTTTAAAACTGAAGAGAAAAATACACAAGTAATTAATCAGGGAATTATTCAAAAAGCTAAGAGTTTGAATTTAAATATGATTGGGATTACTGATCATTATTCTGTAAAAAATTTTCAAGATATAAAAATATTAGCTGATATAGAAAATATCACAGTGCTTCCTGGAGTTGAGTTGTCCTTGAAAACTCATCTGCCGGAAAAAGTATCGCTTGTTGTTCTTTTTAAAGAAAATACAGACCCTGTTTTTATCAAAAAAATATTATTAAAATTAAATGTTCCAGAAGAAACATATGGAAACGGAAAATATTTATTAAATCAGAATATTGAAAAAATTTTATCAATTTTAAGGGAAAATGATTGTTTGGTTATTTCTGCTCATCAGGATAAAAATGAAAGCCGTATATCATATATACCTATTCTCATATCAAATGGGATTCTCCTTTTTGACCTGCATTCACCTGATAATAAAGACGAATTTATTAAAATATTTGGGAAATATAATATTATTCCTTTGAAATTTTCTGATGCACACGAGATAAATAATGTAGGAAAATATTTTATGGAGTTACCTTTATCAAGCTGTTCGTATGAAGGAGTTATAAAATATTTTAAGGATCTCCAAAACATATTCCAATAGAACGTGCGGTTCTTACAATCTGTCCTTCTGGCTTTACATTCTTTGTTTCCCTGACAGCTTCATTTAAAGGTACTGAAACAATATCAGGTGTTTGTAAAGCTACCATTACTCCAAATTGCTCTTCATGAACCATCTGTATAGCTTCAGTTCCAAATCTAGTAGCCAGAATACGGTCAAAAGGAGAGGGATTCCCTCCGCGCTGAAGATGTCCCAGAATTGTTACACGCGTTTCTATCCCTGTTTTTTTCTCAAGCTTATCTCCTATTAAATTACCAATTCCACCAAGACGTATTGCTTCACTTGTATCTTCAACTATTTTTTTAACTACAACCTGTCCGCCTTTTTCCTTAGCGCCTTCTGCAATAACAATTATACTAAATTTTTTACCATATTTCTGCCGCTCGAAAATTTTATTGCATATACTATCAATACTAAATGGGATTTCAGGAATTAATATAACATCAGCACCTCCTGCAATACCTGCATGAAGAGCAATCCATCCTGCATTGCGTCCCATTACTTCCACAATCATAACGCGGTGGTGGGATTCTGCTGTTGTATGCAGTTTATCAATAGCTTCAGTTGCTGTTATAAGCGCAGTATCAAAACCAAAAGTAACATCAGTACATGATAGGTCATTATCAATAGTTTTGGGAACACCAACAACAGGAACTCCTTTCTTATACAGTTCATAAGCTATTTTTAAAGACCCATCTCCTCCAATAACAATTAAAGCTGATAAATCCAGTTTTTTAATATTTTCTAAAACACTGGCTGAAACATCTTTAATTTCTTTCTTCCCATCTGTTTCTACCAGATAGCGAAAAGGATTATCTCTGTTGGAAGTTCCAAGAATAGTTCCGCCGCGTGATAGTATGCCGGAAACATCATTGATTTTTAAGGGTATGGAATTATTATTAATAAGTCCTTTATATCCATCCAGAATACCTGTAATTCCCATACTATATTCAAGTATACCTCTTTTAACTATGGCTCTTATAACTGCATTTAATCCCGGACAATCTCCACCTCCGGTAAGTACTCCAATGCGTTTATTTTTATTCATAAATCCCTTTTTTTATTCTGTATATGAATTACCGTGAGATATTCCGAAAAATATATCTCCTGTGATAAAGTCAGATAGATTTTCTTTTTCTGCTTTAAAATTAAATATTGGATTTTTTGCTTCAGGTTTTTCCATAAAGTAGTTAAATCCAGGAAGATAATCAATTTCATATAATACATTTTCAGATTCTCCTCCGAAAAACACTCCAAGGAGAGGATGATAGTATTTTTCCTGACTATTTTGTATATTCCAATATTTAAAAAATAATAACGATGTTCCCTGCAATGATATTATGTTATCATCCTGATTCTTTTTTGTAAAATAATCATACCTTAATCCTGCATTTGATATTTCAGGTTTATATGTAAATGGATTATATAATAATTCCATACGATGAAAACTGATTCTTTTATCTTCTTCTTTATCTATCCATCTTACATCTATGGCACATGGCAGAATCCTTAATCCTGCAGGATAAATTCCAATATCTGTATTATTACCTACTCCATATCTATATTCCAGACTATACCCCCAGTTAGATATTATCCATTTTCTTGGAATATACCATTTTAGCTTTCTTTTTTTGCCAAATGATACACTGGCATTAATAGCAATTCTCTGCTGTCCTTTTTCCATACGCGGTGCAGC
>JACRDZ010000012.1 GCA_016212735.1 Candidatus Firestoneibacteriota bacterium
AACGTTCAGTGAGAATATGAATGCATCAACGATTACAAAAAGTACATTTAGAGTAGATCAAGGTGGAAATAATGTTAACGGAATTGTAACGTATAGCGACACAACAGCAACATTCACACCCTCAAGTTCATTTACTTATTTAACACAATATACAGTAACAATTACAACAGGTGTTAAAGATATTGAGGGAAATGCAATAGCAAATAATTATACATGGATTTTTACAACAGGTTCCACACCACCAACAGTATTATCTGTAAGCCCTGCAAATAATGCTTCTAATATTATTGTGAACACAGCAATTACAGCAATATTCAGTAAAAATATGGATGCATCAACAATTACAACTAATACATTTATAATAAGTCAAAATGGAAATAATATTAATGGGACAATAATATATAGTGGTACAACAGCAACATTTATACCATCAAACCCATTAGCTTATTCAATGCAATATATTGCAACAATTACAACAGGTGTTAAAGATAGTGCTGGAAATGCTATGGAGAATAATTATATATGGAGTTTTACAACAGGTTCAGTAAATGCATGGGCACAGGTTTCTGCCAATGGTAAACATACCATAGCATTGAAAACAGATGGTTCTCTATATGCTTGGGGAAATAATGAGTATGGTCAGTTAGGAGATGGGACAATTGATAACAAAAAAAAGCCAACATTGATTGGGACTGGTTATTCAGCAATAGCTGCCGGAAGTGGTCATACCATAGCATTAAAACCCGATGATACTCTCTATGCCTGGGGGCGTAATGAATATGGGCAGCTAGGAGATGGGACATATACTGATAAATATTCACCAACATTTATTGGTGCAGGTTATTCAGTAATTGCAGCAGGTGGTTCTCATACTTTAGCAATATAATCATATATATATTATAAAAGGAGATTCAAATTATGAAACAAAATACATTAACTATTAAATACCCTGATGAAATTTTATTATTGCTTAAAGAAACTAAGGAAGAATTTGAATTTGAAATGAAATTTATGGCGGCCTTAAAATTGTACGAATTAGGAAAACTTTCTTCAGGAAAAGCAGCTAAATTAGCTGGGATAGGCAGAGTAAACCAATTTGTTCTGTCTCTTTAGTGCCCATTCTTCTTAACCAGTCTCCTCCCGTGTGAGGGTCAGGAATATTTTCTATTTTTATTATTTTCTATCTCTGTTTTTGGGATAATATTTTCAATCTTGACAAAAAAGCACTTATTTAATATTATATCAAACAAAGATGAGGTAAAAATGAGTTTTAAAAGAAAAGATCTTCTTGGTCTGGAAGAACTTACTTCTCAAGAAATCAAATATATCCTTCAGCTTTCAGAATCATTTAAAGAAATATTAAGCCGTCCTATTAAAAAAGTCCCTACACTGCGCGGTAAAACTTTAATTAATCTGTTTTTTGAACCAAGTACTCGTACACGTACATCGTTTGAATTAGCAGGTAAACGCTTAAGTGCAGACGTAGTGAATATCTCAAGCACAACAAGCAGTGTTGTAAAAGGTGAAACATTAAAAGATACAGGGAAAACTATTGAAGCTATGAATGCGGACATAATTGTAATTCGCCACAGCCTGTCTGGTGCTCCATACAGACTGGCGCAAACGATAAATGCAAGTGTTATTAATGCTGGAGACGGTGCTCATGAACATCCCACACAGGGATTACTGGACCTTTTCACAATTAAAGAGAAAAAAAAGAAAATAGAAGGACTTCATGTTTGTATTGTCGGTGATATCCGCCATAGCAGAGTTGCCCGTTCAAATATCTGGGGGCTGACAAAATTAGGAGCTCGTGTAACTTTAGCTGCACCGCCAACTTTACTACCTCCAGGAATAGAAAAATTGGGTGAAAATATCAGAACTGTATATAATTTATCAGATTGTATAAAGGATATTGATGTATTATATATTCTGCGAATTCAATTAGAACGTCAAAAAGGATTTTTTTTCCCTTCTATACGTGAGTACTCAAAAATATTCGGTATAGACGAAAATAAATTAAAAAAAGCTAAAGATGATTTGATGATAATGCATCCAGGACCTATAAATCGAGAAGTTGAAATCAGTTCACGAGTAGCAGACAGTAAATCCTCACATATACTGGATCAGGTATCAAATGGAATTGCTGTTCGCATGGCTGTACTTTATTTATTAGCAGGAGGGAATGGGGATGCAGATTTTAATTAAAAATGGAAGAGTAATTGATCCGGCAAATAATATTGATGAACAGCTGTCTATACTAATAGAAGATAGTAAAATTAATACTGTATCTAAAAATATTAAACCATCTTCAGGTGCAAAAATAATTGACGCAGCAGGGAAAGTAGTTGTTCCTGGACTTATTGATATGCATGTACACCTGCGTGAACCGGGTTATGAATACAAAGAAACAATTCATACAGGTACGAAGGCTGGAGCTTTTGGCGGATTTACATCTATAGCATGCATGCCTAATACAAATCCTGTTATTGATAATCAGGGTATTGTAGAATTCGTAATTTCAAAAGCAAAAAAAGAAGGTTTAATAAATGTATTCCCAATAGGCTGTATTACTAAAGGACAAAAAGGAGAAGAGCTGGCTGAAATCGGCGAGCTTGTTTCCTCCGGTGTAGTTGCGGTATCAGACGATGGCGAACCTGTTATGAATCCAGCAATTATGAAAGCTGTTCTGGAATATACAAAAATGTATAATATCCCAGTAATATCTCATGCTGAAGATAAAAAATTATCTCAAAATGGATGTATGAATGAAGGATTTACATCTACAAGATTAGGGATTAAAGGTATACCTAAAATTGCAGAAGAAATAATGATATCCCGCGATATATTTATTGCAGAATATACTTCAGGCAGACTGCATTTTGCACATGTTAGCACAAAAAACAGCGTTGAATTAATACGTCAGGCAAAGAAGAAAGGGATAAAAGTTACAGCAGAAGCTGCACCGCATAATTTTACTCTTACAGATGAATGTCTGAAGGGTTATAATACAAATTTTAAGATGAACCCTCCTCTCCGTGATAAAAATGATGTGGAAGCAATTAAAGAAGGTCTTTCTGATGGTACAATAGATGCAATAGCTTCAGATCATGCTCCGCATAATATTGCAAGCAAAGATATAGAGTTTGATCTGGCATCTTTTGGTATAATAGGTCTGGAAACTTCCCTGTCAATATCTCTTCAGTTGGTGCATGAAAAAGTTTTATCTTTACCTGAACTAATAAAAAGAATGAGTTGTAATCCATCAAAAATATTGAACCTTGATAAAGGGACTCTTTCTCCTTCCAGGGATGCTGATATAACTATAATTGATATAGATAAAGAATTTACAGTTGATATAAACACATTTCAATCCAAAAGCCGGAATTCACCTTTCCACGAATGGAAATTTAAAGGTAAAACATGGATGACAATTGTAGGTGGAAAAATTGTATACGAGGAAGATAATATAAGTTAAAATAATCTTTTCTTTCCATGGGACACTGCAATTTTCTGTCTTTGATTCATAGGGATTTTTTCAAGATGGAATTGATACCATAAATCGCCATAATTTTTCATTTTTATTTTTTCGTTATTCCGCAGAGAATTAAGGTTGTTTTTGATTTTATCATCAAGAGGTATTTTTTTTGAACCTTTATCCAGAACTTTAATAGCTTCTTCCTGCTGACCTATTTTTGAAAGACAATAGGCATATAAATTCCACAAAAAACCCTCTTTTGCATTTGCTCGAACAGCTTTTTCAAAAGTCTCCAGCATCATTTTCTTATCATATCGTTTCATATAGATAACTGCCAGCATGCCCTGAGCAACCCAATGTTTAACAAACGACTTATTTAAATATTCAAAAGCTTTATCAAAATCTTTCTTTACATAGTATATAACACCTATTTGCGCGTTTAACTGTGATTCCACAAAAGGATGCTTTTTGCTGAATTTATACCCGGATTTAAGTATTCTAATTGCATTTTCTACCCGACCGGATTGGAGTTCATTTGTAGATGTTGTAATAATATCATTTATATCTTCCATAACCTTTTTACCAAGAAAAAACATGCAGGCAAATATAATAGCCAATCCTCCGGGAATAGAAACCCATAAAGGAGCACCAGCAAAAAATAAAATTAAAAAAATAGCAATTCCTACAGCTAAAGAAATAGAGATATTAATCATAATAAAAATTCCCTTTCTGAAAATTTATATACGCCCATCATTGGTATTGACTGATAGGGTGAAAATCCCTTTGTGGGAGAGTCACCGTATATGCATATTTTTTTTATGGAGATAAATATACGATAACCACTTACAAAAAGCAAGTGTAATTTTCCTGAGAAAGATTTAGTATAGACAAGTGAAAAGTAGAATATTATAATATTAATAATTAAAAATCCATAACATAAATAATATGGTTTAGTATAACTATATTTTCTTTAAGAAATAATCATACATATAAATAATTTGGAAATAAATTGGTCAATAAAACTATAAATTAGTCTAAAGAAATAAAAGGGAAGAAAAATGGAAATTAAATCAACTCTATTATTAGGAGACTGTAAAATAGAATTACTTAAACTGCCTGCTAATTCAGTAGACTTAATTATAACATCTCCACCATATGCAGATCAGCGAAAAGGAACTTATGGAGGGATACATCCTAATAATTATGTAAACTGGTTTTTACCGATAACAGAGCAATTACTTAGAGTTCTTAAACCTAGTGGTACATTTATTCTTAATATAAAAGAAAAAGTTGTTAATGGTGAACGAAGTACTTATGTAATGG
The DNA here is from genome assembly GCA_016212735.1 of Candidatus Firestoneibacteriota bacterium. The sequence goes on from JACRDZ010000012.1 coordinate 4,802, forward strand.
AACTTATAATTGAAATGAAAAAACAAGGTTGGTTCTGGACTGAAGAATTTATTTGGCATAAGAAAAATTGTTACCCTGGTAAATGGCCTAATCGTTTTCGTGACGCTTGGGAAAGATTACTTCAATTTAATAAAAACAAAATGTTTAATATGTATCAGGAAGCGGTTATGGTACCAATGGGTAATTGGGCTAAAACCCGTTTAAGAAAACTTAGTGATACAGATAAAACAAGAGATGATTCAAAAGTTGGAAGTGGTTTCGGAAAAAATATTTCAAATTGGGTTAATAGAGATAAAGCATATCCAGCAAATGTACTACATTTAGCAACCGAATGCAGTAATAAAAAACATAGTGCTACATTTCCAGAAGAGCTTCCCGAATGGTTTATTAAATTATTTACAAAAGAAAAAGATACTGTGCTTGACCCTTTTATGGGTTCTGGAACAACTCTTTTTGTTGCTAACAGAATGCTAAGAAATTCAATCGGAATAGATATTATTCCGGATTATTATGATATGGTAAAAAGTAAAATAAATTCTGAAGAGATATATCTTTGTGAACCAAAAGGAAAATATGAAAAAACTAAATCTAAAAGACGTCACACTTTACGTTAAAGAAAATATTGGTACATTTCATGAGAAACGGATTCAAAGTCTTGATGGTTTGAAGCTTAAGCAGGTTCTTAAAAGAAAAAATCCTTATTTGTTTAAGGCAAAATATGTACTTACAGCAGAACAAATTATAAAAGGACTTGTTGATGCACATATTTCTTCAAGTGAAGAAGGAATATTTGGTGATTGGCTTGAAGGACTTGCCATTTTTATTAATGGTAAAGTATTTGATGGTCGCAAATCAGGAATAACAGGTATTGATCTTGAATTTGACAATAACGGAATAAGAAATATTGTAAATATTAAGTCAGGCCCTAATTGGGGGAATAGCTCTCAAATTTCCAAAATGAAAAGTGATTTTAAAACAGCTAAAAAGACATTAAGAACAAGTAATTCTCAATTAAATATTATAGCTGTGAATGGATGTTGTTATGGAAAAGATAATCAACCGGACAAAGGGGATTATTTTAAGTATTGTGGTCAAAAATTTTGGGAATTTATTTCAGGGAATGATAACCTTTATACAGAAATTATTGAACCTTTGGGTTTTAATGCAAAAGAAAAAAACGAGATATTTATTGAATCATATTCACAAATGATTAACAAATTCACAAAAGAGTTTGCAAATAAATTTTGTGATGATAAAGGTGATATAGATTGGAATAATCTCGTAAAAATGAATTCATCAATAGAAGAATAACAATAATAGTTTGTCTATTTCCATCTTTGTCCTTTAAGGCTAAAGGTATAAAATGATTCATAAAAATGAATTAAGAGGTTTTGCTCATAACATAGCTTATAAATTTGTAGTGTCCGCTAATCATTTTGCGTATATGGCTATTCATGGGGCATCTCCTGAAGTTCAGATTGGTAATGTCAAAAACTAACCACAGAGAACTAGAGAGAAATCTTTAAATAGCAATGAGTTAGAAGAGTTTTTACTATCTCCCCCTCTGTGTACTGTTAAATTATTAA
>JACRDZ010000295.1 GCA_016212735.1 Candidatus Firestoneibacteriota bacterium
GTATATTAAAAGCAGATGTGGATAATCTTGGTTTAATATTTAATAAAGGTTTTGAAAATCCTTTAAAATCTGAAGAAGGATTAGAAGATATTAATCGCAAAACAACATCACGCTTTTTAACATTAAGCAGAATGCTTGAACTTTTCTTTTCAGGCTGGATGAAAGACGTAATGATAAATAAACCTAAAAACGAAATTGTTGAAGAACTTGCTCAGATAAAAGGAATTGATCAAGATAGATTTAAAAAATACCTTTCAAATGATTATATCAACTTTGAAAATATCTATACGGTTTATTCTGGTGGAGATGATTTGATACTTGTCGCGCCATGGGAAACAATGATTATATTTGCAATTTATCTTAATCAGCAGTTTAGAAAATATACATGCAATAATGATTTTATTACATTATCAGCAGGGCTTACTTTTGTTAAGGATAAGCATCCTATTGCTTCAGCAATTAAACAAGCTGAAGCCCTTTTAGAAAAATCAAAAGAAGATGGAAAAAATAGGATAACTTTATTTGGAACAACTATAGAATGGGAGAAATATCCTGAGTTGATAAATTTCTTTTTGTTTTTAAATAAAATTTTAGATAATTCAGAAATTAATACGGCTTTTTTATATAGATTACTTAAATATCATCAGATGGCTTTGACTTATCTCGATGAAGGAAAAGTAGAAGGACTAAAATATTTATCAAATCTTAGCTATGAAATTGGGAGAAAAATTATTATAAGAGAAGAAGATGAAAGAATAAAAAAAGACTATATTATTTTACATAAACTTATCAATGAAAAACCTAATAAAGATAGCTTAATATACAATTTAAAAATTCCTATTTTTTGGGCATTATATAGACATAGAGAGGCAATATGAATATTCTTATTATTTCAGATCAATTTTCAAATATAGATAGTGCTGGAATAAATGAACCCCTTAATTTTATCAACTGGAATGATGGAGAAATTGGTCGTTCATTAAATGAATTTCATATTATTATAGTTGATTTAAGTTTTCCTCAAAGTAGGACAAACCTTAATTCTATAAAAGATAGATATAAGGATATGGAAAATAAATTAAATAAAGAACTAATAAACAACGATGGCTTAATTCTTTTAGTAGTTTGTGGCTATGAACATAAGGAATTATTTTTTATTGAAGAAAATGAAAAAAGGTTTACATATCAATTTTTGCAGAAAATTGATAAAGAGACTTATGAAAAATTTGAATTTGTCCCGAACGGTGAAAATTTTACCACACCAACAAATCCCTATTTTAAAGGATATTTTTGTAATGTAAAACATTTTTATTTGACTATAAATCATGATCCTTTATATGAGAATATAGTGCCAATATCCAAGACAACAGGCGTTGGAAATGTTTGCACAGCTTTCACTAAAAAATCAGGGAATGGTTTTATTATTTTATTACCAGGATATGATTTATCTAAAAAGGAGGATTCTTTTAAATCATTATTAAAAATCTGCAGAATATATTTTGAAAAACAACAAAATATAATATATGAGAAAGAGAAAGCAGAGTCTGAATCTTTTGTTCCAGAATGGGTCCATAAATATAAAGTGGATCGACATAAAAATATTCCGGATGAGATTTTAAATCTAGAGGATGAAGAAAAATGTTTTGATAGAATATGTTTTTTGCTTTATGGAAAAGACATAGGGCTTGAAGATGAAGTTAAATTTGTTTTTGAAAAATTAGGAATGAATGTAAAAAAATCTGAAGAAGGTGAGTCAATTGACCTGATTTGTACTTATAAAGATATAACATTTTATATCGAAATTACAGGAAGCAACCATTCAATTAATATTGAAAATAAAAAAATAGGGCAAACTATAGATTTTAAAAGTAAAAATCCAAATGAAAAAGTCATTCTATTAGCTAATACATTTTCAAATTTAGATTTGGAAGAAAGGGTTGCAAAAAATAATTTTACTGAGAAAGTAATAAACGCATTAAATCATAATGATATTTTAATGCTTACAACTTTTGATTTATATTTTCTATGGAAAAGAGTATTTGATAAATGTATGACTAATGAAGAAATAATAAAGTTAATTGTTGAAGCTAAAGGTGAATTCCAATGCCCACAAGATATATTACCCAATGAATTAAGAAAAAAGGAGGTTTTATAAATGTCAAATTATTTTTTTGAAAGTGATGCAAAAGAAAAAATAAAAGAAATTTTTTTAACAGATAAAGCAAAGTTTTGGGCAGAAAGTTTTATCAATCCAAAACCACCAAAAGAAAGATGGCAGAGAAATCCAAAACTTACTTCAGCACAATTACGAAGATTTCATATTGAGGCAAAAACGTTAGAGGAACGTGTTAAAAATCTTAAAAATGCAGATGATTTTATAAAAATCAGACCATTAGTAAAAATGCTTAAATCCAAAGTTGCTTATGCTTGCCCTATTACAGGTTCTGATAGAAAGGTCCCAGAAGAATTCAGAAAATATATTGAAGAGATGGTTGATAACATTGATGATATTAATGACTTCAAAGCTTTTGCTTTGTGTTTTGAAGCAGTTGTAGGTTTTTTCTACGGACAAGGAGGAAGATAAAATGAAATTAATAGGATATAAAAACATTAATGGAATTATTGAAATTGTTACAGGATTACATATAGGCGGTAGTACATCTATGATAGAAATAGGTGGAAAGGATAATCCTATTATAAAACATCCTTTAACAAAAGAACCTTATATCCCTGGGTCATCCCTAAAAGGTAAAATGAGGTCTTTACTGGAATGGAATCTTGGTAAACTAGATACCAAACCGCAAAGTAAAGATTTTGGAGAAGTTCATAAATGGTGTAATGATTCTACATGTCCTATATGTTTGATTTTTGGAACTTCAGCAGATGAGGCAGGGATTGGACCAACAAGACTTATTATTAGAGATGCGGTATTAAACAAGGAATTCAAAGATAAGCAAATTGAAAAAGATTCAACTTGGACTGTTCTAAATTTAACAGAAGATAAATATGAAAATACAATTAATCGTATTACAGCTCGTGCAAATCCAAGAAATTTTGAGAGAGTTATATCTGGTACTGAATTTTCTTTTAGTATGAGTTATAGAGTATTTGAAAATATAAATCCTTCAAATGGAAATTCTGAATGTCTGGATGAAACTCTTTTTAAACATGTTATTGATGGCTTAAAACTTCTTGAAAATGATGCTCTTGGGGGAGCTGGTAGCAGAGGTTGTGGTCAAATAAAATTTAAAATAAAAATAAATGGTGGATATAAAACTCTTGATGAACTTAATATAGTAAATGATTTTCCTACTGTGGGGTAAACAATGAGTGATTACAAAGACTATACAATTGAAATTAATTTTAAATCATCAATTGGAACAGTGTTACAATCTGATACTGTTTTCGGTCATATTTGTTGGGCAATAAGGTTTCTGAAATGGAAGGATAAAGATAGTAAACTTACTAATTTTCTATCTTTGTTTGATAAAGAGGATACTTCTCCACCTCTGCTTATTAGTAATGGCTTTCCGAAAGATTATTTACCAAAGCCAATAATTCCTCCTGTTACTCAAAATGAATTAGATGAAATTTTAGGCAAAGAGGATAGGATTAAAAAGTCGTTCAAGATCAAAACTATAAAAAAAACAGAGTTTATAACTAAAGAAATGTTTAAGGATTTACAGCAGGACGAAATAACCCCTGTTAGGCTTTTTAAAGAAATGGATTTAAAAGAAAATTTTGACAAGATTAATGATTTGAAAATTAAAAATCAAAATATGATAGTACAGCATAATACAATTGATAGAATAAAAGGAAGTGTAAGGGATGGTGGTTTATATTCTCAAGAAGAAACATTTTTTGATGAAGGAAATGGAGTTTTTGAAATTTATTTAAAAACTAATTATTTTTCTCGATATGAGCTTGAAAAAATTTTTAAATTTATAAGTGCTTCTGGCTATGGAAGGGATAAATCCACAGGCAAGGGATATTTCGAGTTTAATATTATTGATGGTATTAACATTCCTGAATCTAAAAATCCAAATGCTTTTATGACGCTTTCTTCATATATTCCTAAAGAGAATGATCCAACTGAAGGTTATTATAATATTATCCATAAATTCGGTAAATTAGGCGGAATTTATGCTAAAGGAACTATAGAAATTGGCAATAATCCCTTTAAAGTACCGCTTATAATGTTTTCAGCAGGTTCTGTATTTCGTGATGAAGATTATAAGCCAGATAAAATATATGGTTCGCTAATAAAAGATGTTCATCAAAATAAAGATATTAGGCATTATGCTTACGCATTTCCGATAGGTGTCAATATAAATATAAAGGAATAATATGCAAAAATACAAATTCCATTGCGAAATATTATCTCCGATTCATATTGGTGCAGGCTCTGAAATCGATCCATTAGATTATATGATTGAAAACAAAAAATTATTTAAAATATCTTTTGAGAAGCTTGTTATAAATATGAATGATATTAAGCGAAATGAGTTTGAAAAAATAATTGATAAAAATAATTTGATTGAAATTAGAAAGTTTATTTTAAAAATAATCAATAAAGAAAAAGATTCAATTTATTCTATAGACGTATCCAGTGAAATTGAAACTCTTTATAAATCAAAGATTGATAATATTCAAAACCAATTATTAATTTATCCTTTTATAAGGACAGAAGGAGAAACTACTCCTTTTATTCCGGGGAGTTCTATTAAAGGTGCTATAAGGACAGCAATAATTAGTGAATTTGCAAAAAAAAGTAATCTGCCAAAACCAAAAGATATAAGAGAAGAGTATGAATTCGAATCACAAGTGATAAATTATAAAGATGCGAAAAATGATCCTTTTAGAGGAATAAAAATAAGAGATTCTTATCCTCAAAAAGATTTTACAATTGTAAGAGATATAAAAAATTTTTCAAGAAAAAGGGGAGTAAACAATATTCAAATAATTTGCGAAGTTTCACATTCATTTATTACAGGAAAAGATATTGAATTTGAAACCGAAATCTATTTTGATGAATCTTTATTTTTAACAAATTATTTAGGTAAAAAATTAAATATTGAAAACATAATTATATCTTGTAAAAATTTTTATAAAGACAAAATAGAGAGTGAACACAAAAAATTTTATCAAAACAATGATATTGAAAAAAAATCAACACAATTGCTTAATATTCCGTTAGATGATAAATCATTCTTATTGAGATTAGGAAGATTTTCAGGGGTAGAGAGTGTAACGCTTGATAAATATCGAAATCCAAGACCTCCAGGGAATAAAACAATTTGGGGTACATCTCGTAATCTTATTGAGGGGATATATCCAATGGGGTGGATGAAAGTGACAATTAAATAATGTACAAAGCGCAAAGGAATTTACAAAAAAATATTTTTTAAGATTAAGGAGTTATATAAATGGCTATTATTGCAGACGAAGCTATAGAAATATCAGAAAAATTCTTAAATAGATAAAAAATGCAAATATACGAAGTTACAGAACTATTTTAATTAGTTCCTTAACAGCAGAAAATGTAAAGAAATGGAGTGATATTGTTATTGAAAATTTAATAATAGAAGAATTGTAAAAATAAAAACTAATACTGTAAAACTATAAAATAATATAGTAACATAATAAAAGATATGCTATATTTTGTTATATAATTGTAGAATAACATAAATAGGAGAATAATAAAATGAAGACTGATACTTTGAATATCAATATATCGCAGGATATATTTGCCACACTTAAGATAGAAGGGTATACAAAAGAAAAACTTGAAAAGAATGCAAAACAAAATTTGGCAATAAATCTTTTTTTTGAAGGGATACTATCATTTGGAAAAGCAGCAGAACTTGCTGATATGGACAAATGGCAGTTTATGGATTTGCTTCGAGATAAAAAAGTACCATTTATTAATCCGGATAAAGAAGAAATATTAGAAGAATATAAAATCGCTTGTAAAATAACCAAAGGAAAGAATTATGAAAATAATAAGTAATTCTTCTCCTTTAATTTTACTTACAAAAATAAAAAGAATTAAATTGTTAAAACAGATGTTTTTGCAGGTTTACATTCCGGAAGAAGTTTATAACGAAGTATATAAAGTTAAAAATCTGTGTTGTCCTGAATGGATTGAAATAATGAAAGTAAAAGATTCTACAGCTATTGATGCATTGGAAGCAATTATTGATAGAGGTGAATCTGAGTCTATTATACTTGCTAAAGAAATGGGAATAAAAATAATCCTGATGGATGATAAAAAAGGAATAAATCTTGCTAAAAGAATGGAACTGGAACCTATAAGAACTACCTCTCTAATTGGTATTGCATATCAAAAAGGATTAATATCTAATTTAAAAGCAGAACTTAATAATCTTCAACAAAATGGATGCTGGATCACGGATTATTATATTGAAGAGATTTTATTTAAGTTTAAAAAAAGCTAAGCTGGAATATGGATAAATGCACACACTAACTTCTCTTTTTTTCCACAAATACCGCATCAATCTTAAAGCGCAGGAATTGATTTCACTTCCTGAATACAAAGGTTCTGCCTTGCGCGGGGTCTTTGGGTGGGCGCTCAGGAGGATTGTGTGTGTGACGAGGGATAAAGAGTGCAGTGAATGTATGTTAAAACTGAAATGTGTATATTCCGCGATAATGGAATCGCCGGTTCCGGAAAATCATCCTCATAGCCATAAATATAAGAATTCTCCACATCCTTATATTATTGTTCCGTCTTTAACCAGAAATCGATATTTTAACCCGGGAGACACGTTGTCTTTTGATTTTACGCTTATCGGCAAAGCGAACGATTATCTGCCTTATTTTGTTTATGCGTTTACCGAAATGGGAAAACTCGGAATTGGCAGGGATAGAGGCAGGTTTGATGTAATATCTGTTGAAGAATTAAGGTTTGACGGGCAAGCGATAGAAATATATAATGATAAAGACAAAATCCTTAAAAATCCTGATAACAGAATTATTTATGATTTTTTTATTAATGATAAAACACAAACCGATGAAATAACCATAAACTTTGAAACACCTGCAAGAATAAAGATAAATGATAATCTGTCAAAAGATTTGCCTTTTGAAATTTTGATCAAAAGATTATCGGAACGAGTAGCTTTACTTGCTCATTTTCACTGCGGAGCAGAGCTTTGTAATTTTGAAGAATTTGCCGATGATGCTATAAATATTGAAATTGTTGATAACAGGCTCGAATGGCTGGATTGGGTAAGATATTCTGCGAGGCAGGATACAAAGATGAATTTCGGCGGATGTGTTGGAAAAATCACATATAAAGGTGATTTACGGAAATATATGCCGCTTTTGAAATTAGGAGAACATATTCATGTTGGGAAAGCAACAACTTTTGGATTGGGAAAATATAGGATCATTTAACGGTTCCATGATTTTTCAATGCTCTTTTATTCTTTTCTGTGGTAAAATATACATAACAAAAGGAGATTTTAAATGAAAACAAAAATATTATTAGAAGAAGCTTTACATTTGAAACCAGTTGAAAGACTTCATTTAATTGAAAATCTTATTCAAAGTTTAAACAATCCGGATGAAAATATTGATAAAATATGGGCAGAAGAATCAGAGAAAAGATATGATGCACTTACAAAAGGTAAAGTGAAAACATTATCATTAAATGAAGTGAAAGAAAAAATAAAAATATGAATGTTTCTTTAATTGAACCTGCATATTTTGAATTAAAAGATGCTATTGAATATTATAATCAGGAAATTTCTGGTTTAGGAGATAATTTTTATAAAGAATTATTATCTACAATCAGTCTGATTAAAAAATTTCCTCAAGCTTGCACCAATAATTCATATCATACTCGAAAAATAGTTTTAAAAATTTTCCCTTATAAAATTATATACACAATTTGGAATAAAGAAATATATATCATTGCAATAGCACATCAACATAGAGAACCGGATTATTGGATTGAAAGAATGAATGAATTTAATTGGAGATAAAAATGAATAAATCAGTTAAAAAATACTTAAACAAGCTTTAAAACTCCTCCAGAAGACCATGCAATCATTGCTGAGTATTTATATGACCGTTAGCGGGACGACAAAAAAGGCAGAAGGATGAAGGCAGAAAAAATACAAAACATTTGCGAAAAAGTGAGATTTTCGAAAATGTATATATATCAGATAGTTATGTGATTTTGCGCAAAATATAGGGTGAATATATAACCTGTGAATTTTCGAAAAAGGTGTTTTTGTTATGATCAAAATTCGGATTTGCGAAAAATTCAAATTCAAGTAAAAATGAACATATAAAAAATGCTTAATTTTCAAGAGGTTACAAATAGATGGTTTTTTATTAAAAATGAATTTTTCGAAAATCGTTTTTTATGATTAAAATGAAAACTGATTTGCGAAAAAAAATTCAATAAAAAATCCTTAAAGATCAATATGTTATCCAAAAACAATGTTAAAACGAAAGGTTTTTGAATCTAAAAAATGAATGATTTGCGAAAAAACTGGACAAAAATGGAAAAAGCTTGTAATATATGGATATTACAGCGATTTTATTATAATTGGAAAATAGAGGTTTTTAGAATTATCAGAAATAGCAGGGTATTACAGATTTATTAGACCGTTCGCGGGATTGAAACAAAAAATCTTTATTTTGAACATAGGAAATTCCTATTATTACAGATTTATTAGACCGTTCGCGGGATATAAAATAAAGGCAGAAGGATGAAGGCAGAAGGCAGAAGGAAAAAATAAAACCAAAAAAAGAAATTTAATTCATCTCACTGCAC
>JACRDZ010000291.1 GCA_016212735.1 Candidatus Firestoneibacteriota bacterium
ACGAAAAGAAATATGATTTTGTGTTTCCTATTTATCTAACATGGGAAAAAGATGAAGATAAAGGATTTATAATACCTCCGGTTTATGTGAAAAAAGAAAAAAATAATGATATAAAACAGCTGATAATTTTCCCTGTTGTCTGGTACGAAAAAAAACTGGAACGGAATCTTACGATCTTCCCTCTTTTGAATTATACAAGGAAAATTAATAATGATAAATCACTGGATATATTGTGGAAAGTATTCAATTATAAAAAAACCGAAAAAGATGAAAAAACCAATTTGCTGTGGAAAATATATGAGTCAGAAAAGAAAGATAATTATATTGCCATGTCATTTGGTCCTTTGATACAATATGAAAAATCCGGTAATGATGATATTTATTGGGCTCTGGTCTGGCGTTTGTTTTCTTATGAACGGAAAACTAATAAGAAAAGGATATATTTCTTATATCTTTTTCATAATACATGGGAGTAAATTTAGAAATGAAATTAATAAAATCAAATGTTATATTCCTGTTAATCGCGAGTTTAATGTTTTTCTCTGGATGCGCAACAACTCCGAATATACCACCTGAGCTTATCTACAACGAACCGCCGAAAGCAAACATACCTCTTGATAAAATAAAGGTAGTTGCATTAATTAATTTTAAAAATCTTTCTGATGATAAAGGCGCTGGACAGAAAGTCATTGGCGCATTTACACAGGAACTGATTAATATCGGGCGTTTTAATCTGGTTGAACGCGAACAGATCGATAAAGCAATACAGGAGCTTGCATTATCGCAAACTAGTTTGATCGATGCAGGCAAAATAAAACAAACAGGAGAATTTCTGGGAGCTGATGCTTTAATCGTAGGTGAAATTACGAATTTAGATCATATAACGGAAAATCTGAAATATGATTACAGTAATCAGGGCTTAAAATTCCTGCCGATCCCGCCAGACGAAGCCGACGCGCGTGGTTTTAAAGTAACTTCCGAGAAGCGTTCTTACACGGTTCAGAAATACACGGCTGGAATAAGTTTTAATATAAGACTAATAGATTCATCAACTGCTCGTGTCATATGGGCAAAAAATATTTCGAAAAGTTTTTCTCTTTTTGATGGTGAATATGGATACCACAGCGTTTACACGTTATTGGATAAACTTACAAGCCTTGCAGTAAAAGAAGCAGTGTCGGAATTACGGGAATAAATTATAATATGTCAGGATGCCATGATAAAATATCTAAAAAATAGAAATTGTAATATTTTTAATTTTTTACTGATAGTTCTATTGCTTTCTCTGATTGGCTGTTCTTCACAGATAGGTATCGAAAAACAAAATACATCAATTGATGATATTGAATTTCTTATTAATAGTCTTTCTAACAATAATCCTAATATCAGATGGGATGCCTGTTTTGAACTCGGGAAGAAAAAGAATATTAAAGCATTGGATTCTTTGATTCAAACTCTTAGTGATAAAGATAAGAGTGTAAGTGTATGTGCAATATGGGCGCTAGGAGAGATCAAAGATAAACGGGCAATTGAACATTTAACTGTATTTTTATCAGACAAGGATCCATTCATAAGCACAAAGGCATTTGAAGCAATTGAAAAAATAAATCCGGGTTTTATAAAAAAATCCGTTAAGCTACAACAAAAGACAATCGTTAAACAGCAGATAGAATTAAATAAAAAAAGAAATAGCGCTTCTTTAAAAAAAACTGCACCTCAAATAAAAAGTGATTTGAATAATAGAAGTACAGATTTGGCAATTTTGATTAATGGTAAATTCCATGAAAAAACTTTTAATTATTTCGTAGATTATTTGAAAATCCCTGAAAAAGATATTAAAAGATTAACTCCTTATGATTTTAATGAGAATAACCTCAAGAACATAAAACTTCTTGTTATTCCTACATCTGGATTGTATTTGATTAATCAATATCCTTATATGGAAAAAATATTAGCTGAATATGTTACAAATGGTGGAAATATTTTTTGCTTTAGTCAAATGTATAAAGATGATTATAATATTCTTCCAGTTCCTGATAATGAAATATTAGAAGTATTTGGATATCAGCAAGACGAAGGATTTAAAGATAGAAGAGTCTTAATAGAAGACTATCATCCAATACTAAGCAGTTTTGAAACCACAAAATTAACCACAATATTTGATGGATATATTTATAAATGGCCTAAAAATAGTAAAGTAATTTTATTACGTAATTCTTTGCAATTACCTGAATATATTATATATCAATATTATGGAGGATTTATAGCATTAACAAATCTATATAATGATTATTCACAAAATTTAGGAATAGATAAAGGGACAAAAATAGTTCGAGATAGTATTACCTGGTTAAGAAATCCTAATATACTTTTAGATATTGTTCGTCCAGAAGATAAAGAGATAAAAACCATAGTATGTTCTACAAAAATTAGAAATACTAGCATGGATACAACAAATTATGTATGGTTATATGTATATACTCCGGATAGAAGAAGTAAAGAAGAAAAAAAATGGCATTTTCAGCTAAATCCTAACGAGGAAAAAGATGCAAATATAGAAGTAAATCTAAGCAATAAAAGTGAATTGGGAATATGGGGAATGGGTTATAAACTGAGTAAAGATAGTAACTTTGAAACAGTAGTAATGGAAAGGAATTATTCGCAGGGATTTGTGGTTCGTAAAAATTTAATATACTGGGAACTGAAAAAGGCAGAAAAAAACAAATCAGTTGAATCTCTTATATCTTTTTTTCTTGATAATGATATTTTTATTAGAGAAAAAGCTTTAAAAGCACTTCATGAAATTGATCCACAGTGGAGAAAAAGTTCTTTGTCAAAAAAAGCTGTATCAGAATTCATTCATAGCTTAAAAGATGGTAATTCTGATAAACAAAATAAAATATTAACAGCATTAGAACTAATTGATCCACAATGGCGCAGAACCGATGATGCTCAAAAAGTCGTATCTGAATTCATTCATAGCTTAAAAGATAGTAATCCTGATAAACAAAATAAAATATTAACAGCATTAGAATTAATTGATCCACAATGGCGCAGAACCGATGATGCTCAAAAAGTCGTATCTGAACTTATTGATATTTTGAAAATTAATTTTTCCGAGAAATATGAGATTATATTAATAACATTGGCAAATATCGATCCGCAATGGCATAGTACTAATTATGTAAAAAATGCTGTCACAGTATTTATCGATATTTTAGCTGATACATCTGATAGTCAAACCCGTATAAAATTGATTTATATTCTTGGAAATATGAAAAATTCAAAAGCGGTTGATCCGCTTATGGTTATGCTAAAAGATAAAGAGCCAACCATAAGAGAAAAAGCTGCTTGGGCGCTTGGAGAAATAAAAGACGAACGAGCTGTTAAGTCACTAATATCAGCAATGAATGATAAAGACTCTAATGTACGCAAAAGTGCGGCAATTGCAAGAATGAAAATTAACGCTGGTATTATTAAGAAATAAATATTAATTTTATATGGCTATTCAACTTTAATTATTGTACTTCCATATTCAATTAATCCATAACTATCTTTTTAAATATAATAAATAGAAGCTGTAAATTTAACTTCCAGAGGTACTTTGCCTGAATCTGGAGATGCATTTAATTGAACAGCAATTGAAGTTGGTTTATGCTGGTCAGTACTATTACCACAAGATAATGAAAATAAAAGTAGAATAATAAATATTATCGGTATAATTCTATTTTCTTTTCTTATTTTAGAGGGGATAACATTTTATCCCTTAGATAAAATTTTTATTTTGACATATTTAACACTTCTTGAAATAGTTATATATATAATATTCTGCTTAATATTACCCTAATTTATTTTCGTGCTTTTTTAGCTTTAGTAATAAAAAAACCTGATTTTCTTTTTTCCTTAATAAAATAAGACAATACAACTTCAGCTTCATGAAAAGGAAGAGATACAAAAGAAAATCTATCAAGAATTTGAATGTTTCCTATTTCCTCACTTCTGACATTACATTTATTTTTTATAAAATCAATCAGCTTCCTGGTTGTTAATCCATCCTGTTTACCCTGTGTTACAAATAACCGTGTTTTGCCTTTAGTATCAATAACTGCATCTTCTATTTCAACATATTTTTTTTCATCCAGTTCATCATGAAAGGAATATTGAATAAGAGCTGCTATTATATCTTCAGGTTTATTACTTTCAATAAGTTCCTTCGTCATCTCCAGATATTCACTTTTAAGATGTAACTTTATAATATCTTCCAGTTCTAATTTAATTCTATTCTTTTTTGTTTTAATAACATCTTTAACATTCGGCAGTTTTGCTCTGCGTATATCAGTTTTTGCTTCTCTACTTATAAACTGAAGTTTTCTATATTCTGAAGGAGTAATAAATGTAATAGCATTTCCGCTTTTACCAGCTCGTCCTGTGCGCCCAATTCTATGAACATATGATTCAGGATCCTGTGGAAGAGAATAATTTATAACGTGTGAAAGATCATGGATATCAATTCCTCTTGCTGCAACATCAGTTGCAACAAGAATATTAATCATATGTTTTTTAAATTTACCTAATATCTTTTCTCTCATGTTTTGCGACATATCTCCATGTAAAGCATCTGCATCATAACCGCGTTCAATAAGATGATTGGCAACTTGATCAACATCGATTTTAGTTCTGCAGAAAATAAGCCCATAAAATTCTTCTTCTATATCAATTATTCTGCATAACGCCTCAAATTTATCCGCCAGTGATACTTCAAAATAAATCTGGTCTGTTCCACTTACTGTTAGCTGACCTCTGGTTACTTTTAATACTTCATATTCACCCATA
>JACRDZ010000297.1 GCA_016212735.1 Candidatus Firestoneibacteriota bacterium
AAAAACGTTATCTGGGAAAGACTGATTTGTCCCTTAATATTTTTGGTACAAATCAGGCTGAGAGACTTGCCTGTGTATTAAAAAATGAGCAAATTTCAAAAATTTACAGCTCATCATTACAAAGAGCTATTGAAACAGCAAACATTATTGCAGAGAAAAACAAAGCTGAAGTTAATAGAGATTCCCGTCTTAATGAAATATCTTTTGGAAAATGGGAAGGTTTAACTTTTAATGAAATATCAAAAAATAATCCACATTTCTGGGATGAATGGAAAAATAATTTAAATTTTTATTGTCCTCCAGATGGTGAATGCTTGAAAGAATTAATGGACAGAGTTAATGATTTTATAAAAAAAGAATTAAAAAAAGATGAAACTATTGCAATTGTTTCGCATTCTGGACCTATTAAAATAATTTTATTAAATGCTTTAGGTTCTACAATAGAATCATTTTGGAAATTAAAAGTTGATCTGGGTTCTATAAGTATTATTGATTACAATATTGATAGTTCGGTAGTTATATCTATTAACGATGTTTGTCATCTTGGATATATGATAAGCGTTTAGGAGAAAACATGTCAAAAATAACATTTATTCTTGGTGGAGCAAGAAGCGGGAAGAGCTTGTATGCAGCAAAATTAGCATTGAATTCCGGTAATAAAGTGCTTTATGTTGCAACTGGTGTTCCATGTGATGAAGAGATGAAGATAAAAATTGAAAAGCATAAAAAAGAACGGCCGGAATCCTGGGAAACAATTGAAGAACCTGTTGATATTAAATCAGTAATAAAAAATATAGATAATGTATTTGATATTGTAATTATTGAGTGTCTTTCTTTCTGGATATCCAATTTATTTTTTCAATATAAGAGTAAAGAGAAAGACAATGACAATGAAAAAATACTAAAAAATATTATGGATTACGTAATCGACACTTTTAATTTGTTTAAAAATTTAAAAACAGAAATAATTGTGGTTTCAAATGAGGTTGGAATGGGAATAGTTCCAGATAATGAAATATCTCGTGTTTACAGAGATATTCTCGGGAAAACAAATCAGATGATGGCAGAATGTGCGGAAAATGTGTTTTTAATAGTTGCAGGAATTAGTATAAAAATAAAATAGGAGGTTTATTAATGGATTTATTGAGAAGTACTGTTGAAAAGATACAACCTGTGGACAAAAAATTAATTGAGAAAGCTCAGGCTAAACTTGATATGTTAACCAAACCGCAGGGCAGTTTAGGCAGGCTGGAGGACTTGGCAAAAAAAATTGTCGTGATTTCTGGAAAATTAAATCCAAAACTTGAAAGTAAAAAAATAATTACAATTGCAGGTGATCATGGAGTTGTTGAAGAAGGAGTCAGCGCTTATCCAAAGGAAGTTAGTGCACAGATGGTTTATAATTTTGTTAGAGGAGGCGCAGCAATAAATGTTCTTGCAAAACATATAGGTGCAGAAGTTATAGTTGTTGATATTGGCGTTGCACATGATTTTGAAAAAGATCTGCCTATAATTTCAAAAAAAATTGGATATGGAACAATAAATTTTGTTAAAGGTCCGGCAATGACACGAGAAGAAGCAATAAAATCTATTGAAGCAGGAATAGAGATTGTTAATAAAATTGATAAATTGGATATTCTTGGTATAGGGGAAATGGGGATTGGAAATACTACTCCTTCAAGCGCGATTATATCTGTATTCAGTGGTCTTCCAGCCAATGAAGTGACAGGCAGAGGGACAGGAATAGATGATAAAACACTGAAAAATAAAATTAGAGTAATTGAAAAAGGGATTCAAATAAATAAACCCGACATAAATGATCCTATAGATGTTCTGGCAAAAATAGGAGGATTTGAAATTGGCGGACTGGCAGGATGCGTTCTGGCAGCTTCAGCAAGAAAAATTCCGATTGTACTAGATGGACTCATATCAACTGCAGGTGCTTTAATAGCTTCAAAAATAGCTCCAGTAGTGAAAGAATATCTTATTGCTTCACATAATTCTGAAGAAATAGGGCACAAAATAATGCTGAAGCAGCTTAATCTTGAACCGTTATTTAATTTTAACCTTCGTCTTGGAGAAGGTACAGGAGCCTGTCTTGGAATTAGTATGGCTGATGCAGGGATTAAAATTTTTACAGAGATGGCTACATTTGAAAGCGCAGGAGTATCCGAAAAGAGTCAGGAGAAATAATGTTTAATGCATTTATTGCTGCACTTCAGTTTTTAACAAGAATATCAATCAAAAAAAATATTAATATTAATGATGAGCTTCTTTTAAAATCAATGATATTTTTTCCTGTTGTCGGCGGTATCATTGGATTAGTGCAAGCTATTATATATCTAGGAGTTTATAGATTTGTTTCTTCCTTAATATCCGCAGTTCTTCTGGTAATTATTCCAATAATATTAACAGGTGCTTTTCATATGGAAGGTTTTGCGGATATGACTGATGGTTTTTTGTCAGGAAGGACAAAAGAAAAAATACTTCTTATTATGAAAGAAAGCACAGTCGGAACAATGGGAGCTATTGGAATTTCATGTTTGATTCTTGTTAAGTTTGTTTTTTATAAAGAACTAACTAATTATACAAATGTTAATCATTTGATGTTGGTATTGATTTTGATTCAGATGCTTTCACGATGGGCAATGGTAATATCTGCTTCTATCTCAAAAAATGCCAGGGACGGAGCAAGTCTTGCACGAGCATTTACAGATGGAGCAGATTTAAAACTTGCTGTTTTATCTGGAATTATACCAGTAATAAGTATGATTTTATTTCTAAAAATTTATGGTCTTATTGCAGTTGCAATTACAATTTGTATTTCTATGTATATTTCAAATATATCAAAAAAGAAGATAGGAGGGATCACAGGAGATGTATTAGGCGCAATTAATGAAATAACTGAAATTGGATTACTTTTTTATATGATTGTTATTAAAATAAAATAATAAGGAGAAAAATATTATGTTCAAAAAATTTTACTGTTTAATTATTATATTTAGCTTAGTACTACCTTGCATAATAAATGCGGAAGAGGAAAAAGTATATGAACTTGAAGAAATAGAAGTAACCGCTACGAGAATCGGGCAGTCTTTAAGAGATATCCCCATTGCGACAAAAGTCATAACTCAAGAAGATATTAAAGCATCTAATGCAAATAATGTCGCTGATGTAATAAAAGATGCAGTCGGTGTTGAGATAAAATCATACGGAACTTTAGGTTCTCTAAATACAGTTAGTTTAAGAGGTTCTACATCTGATCAGGTATTGGTTCTTATCGACGGAAGGCCGGTAAATTCAATTTCTACAGGTAGCGCTAATCTATCAGAAATATCATTGGATAATATCGAAAAAATTGAAATAA
>JACRDZ010000298.1 GCA_016212735.1 Candidatus Firestoneibacteriota bacterium
ATGAGCCATGAGCACGCGAAAACGAGGTATGATTTTTTTGTATTGCTTAGTCTTGCGATGAATATTGGAGTGCTGTTGGCAGGGGATTTGTTGACACTGTTTATATTTTTTGAAGGATTGCTGCTTGCGCCGTATCCGCTGGTAATGCACGAGGAAAATAAAGCATCGAAGATGGCGGCGAAGGTGTATTTATATATGGGAGTGGCGACAGGGCTTTGCTTGTTAATGGGGATATTCTTATTTAATTATTTTACCGGAAGCCTTGATTTAGCGCCGGCTGGAGAAAAGCTTTTAAGTTTGGGGACATGGAAATATATTATAGCCGGATTAATGATAATAGGATTTGGAGGCAAGGCGGGGTTATTTTTTGAACATATCTGGCTGCCGCAGGCGCATCCCGTGGCACCAAGTCCGGCATCGGCGCTTCTTTCGGGGTCGATGATAAAGTGCGGTGCGTATGGGATAATACGTGTGGTGAACATGTTTTTTTTACCAGTATTGGTGAACGCTAACAACTGGTTAACGATGAACAATATCGGTTATATAATGATCTGGGTAGGGATCATGACGATGTTTTTAGGTGTATTGAACGCGCTTATCAGCGCGAATTCAAAGCAGATGCTGGCGTTTCATAGTGTCAGCCAAATGGGATATATCATAATGGGTGTTGGATGCGCAGCGTATCTTGGTAAAGACGGAGCGATGGGACTCTCCGGTGCGGTGTACCATATAGTAAATCACGCGATATTCAAGGCAAGTTTATTCATGTGTGTTGGAGCGGTTTATTACAGGACGCATGAATTGGATATGTATAAACTAGGAGGTCTATGGCGGAACATGCCGGTTGTTTGTGTATGTTTGTTCATAGCGGTGTGCGGTATATCAGGTATCCCGGGATTTAACGGGTTTGCGAGTAAAACCTTGCTTCATCATTCGATAATAGAGGCGTATGAACATTCGGTGCATTACCTTGGCAAACCGGATCCGATGCTGAGATTAGCTGAAATAATATTCATGCTTACGGCAGGCGGGACATTCGCGTCGAATTTCAAGTTGTTTATATTAACATTTATGGGAAAACGGAGAGAAGAACATGCAAACGTCGAAGACGTTCCTCTTCCGATGAAGATAGGATTGATTGGATTTTCCTCGGCGATACTTTTTATCGGCCTTTTCCCGAATTTTATGCTCGAGCATATGATTGGTCCGGGACTTAGTTTTTTTGGGTTTGACCCTGCAAGCCACCCATATCACTTGATTTATAATATCCATACAACGGGCGTCCATTCGACAATACCGATATTGTATGAACCGGTAACAAAGGCACTGTTTTCAAGCAGCGAGGTCCTGCATAATTTGGGAGGGTGCGGCGCCGCTGTTCTTTTAGGCGGGACATATTTTGTGCTGGGATTGAATTTCGGCTGGTTTCATGTGCATGTGCCGGAATATTTAACGGTGAGTTATTATTATAAAAAGGTTTTTAATAGTTTTACTAATTTTTGCAACGGCCCAATGGTTGTTTTTGGGGAATGGATAAGATCAGGCATACAATATATATTTTTAGATTTCTGGCAGCCTTTTTCAGGTGCGGAAAAGGGACAAACTTTAGTAGCCAGTTTAGATAAAAGTTATGATAAAGCGATTGATGGATTTACTCGCATTCAAAGCAAAACCGCATGGCAATTTTTTGATAAGATGGATGGGACTATAGATAGTGAAATAAATAAACTAGGTGATATTGGGAAAGGCAAGGGGTGGATGTTTTTTGCTGACATTGAGGAACGTTACACGAAAAGATTGGATAAAATAATAACTGTGAAAAAACATTGGGAATTATTTAAAAAGGTTGATGGATCATATGAAGCATCACTTGATAAAACTATTTATAATATCCTGGGATTGGAGGAATTAAGATTATGCAAAATTGAACCGAGGCAGGAAAAAATTCCCGGGGAGCAAATTGCGCCGTGGTTTATGAAATTAACAAGAGAAATAACACTTGTCCATAGCGGAGACATAAGCACATATATCACATGGATTATTTTTTCACTCAGTTTGATAATCGCCCTGCTAATTGGTTTTATCTTCATTGAAACCTTCCAGAACATATTTATTTTCCTTCCGGTAATTATTGCCCTGACTATCATCGGAATAGTACTTTTTGTGAAATAACTTATACACTTTTCTTTAAAAATATTGTAAAATGACAGGGAGGACGAGGGACGAGGGGGCAATGGCATTACTCTTTATAGGGTAAAAAGCCTATTTTTTATGTCAGATATATATAAGCTTATTCCCTTTTCTTGACAGTATATATTATTATGTGTTATCAATTGATAAAAAGCTTATATAAGAAAAGGTTAGATATGATACGAAAGATTTTAAATACAACTTTTTGGTTATGGTTATTCTGGACCCTTTTAATCGCTTCAGCAAGCGTCCCATATCTTGTTCTCGGGATAATAGGGATACTTGGGATAACATATCTTGTCTATTATTTTATTGAAGAAGACATAATACCTATTAAATGGAATATTAGAATAATATTGCATTCTATAATATATATATACACTAACCTTATTGAAATAATTTATGCAAATATTGATGTAGCAGAACGCGTTCTTGATCCAGAACTGCCTATAAACCCGTCTATTATTAAAATTAAAACTTCTTTCAAAGATAATGATTTTATTTTTACAGCTCTGGCAAATACAATCACAATTACTCCAGGAACCATAGCAGTTGATTCCGATAAAGATTATATTTATGTACATTTTCTTGCAGAAAATTTTATTGAATCTCTTTCAAATCGTAATCTTCCTCAAAAACTAACAACTTTATTTAACTATCAGGAACCTAAATTAGAGGACAAAAATATTGGAGAAAAAATATGAACTTGTTCTTTTTGATAATCTCAATAATATTGCTCTTAAATGCAATAATATGTTTTATTCGTGTTATTAAAGGGCCTTCTATTCTTGACCGTCTGGTAGCTATTAATATTATAGGTACAAAAACCCTGATAATACTTATATTAGTTGCTTATTTTCATGGACAAAAATTTTATATTGATATTGCATTTGTCTATGCATTACTTAATTTTGTTGTAACTGTGGCTATTTCAAAAATTATTGAGATTGGAGGAACAAATGATTGAAATAGTTATTAATTCTTTAACTATTCCGCTTATTTTTGTCGGAGTTTTCTTTTTTATTATAGGGACTGTGGGTCTTTTGCGTTTTCCGGATATTTATTGCAGAATACACGCTACAACCAAATGTGATACTCTTGGCGCAGGTGCTATTCTAATTGCCGTTGCAATATATGAGCATAATTTATTTGTTTCGTTAAAGCTGATTGCAATCTGTTTTCTTGTATTTGTTTACAGCCCTACAATCGGTCATATTGTATCCCGTACTGCTTATCGTACGGGAATAGTTCCATGGAAAAAGAAAATAGATATTTCTTTTAAAGATACCGTACAGGGCAAATAAAGGCGAAAAATATGTTTACGTTAGACCTGGTATTAATAATCTTTTTAATTGTAATATCATTAATAATATTTTTTACTCATGATGTACTATTTTGCATTCTTATTTTTTCTGCTTACAGCTTTTTCAGTGTTATTATTTGGCAGGAACTTGGGGCACCAAATCTCGCACTTGTAGAAGCTATAGTAGGAGTTGGAATTACAACCATACTATTCATTCTGGCAGTCAGAAAAACAGAACGGTTTGAAAATAAGGAAGAACAGGTTAATCAAGATATCGATTAAATAGTCTTCTGGAGAGTATCCATGAAAAAATATATTACTATAATCCTTCTTACTTTTATTGCTGTAATTTTGTACATAACTGTTTATAGAATAACAGAGCAGGATAATTTGAACAGTCCTACATACATATATCATACCTCATTATATTTAGAAAATAGTTATATTGAAACAGGTATGAAAAACATTGTTGAAGCTATTACAATCAATTA
Organism: Candidatus Firestoneibacteriota bacterium; assembly: GCA_016212735.1. Next base: position 3,985 of record JACRDZ010000298.1, read on the forward strand.
CAGAAGCATTGATACCATTGGAGGAATTATGATTCTCTTAACTTCAATCGTATCAGTATCTTCTTTACTGCGGGGAAGCATGAAAGATGTTGTTGAAACTGAAATAGTGTTCGAAGATGTCATATTAAAAACTGTTGTAAGAGCTCTTGTCCCATTATGTTTTGTCTTTGCTTTTTATACTTTCTTAATTGGGGATGTTTCCCCAGGAGGTGGATTTCAGAGCGGATTAGTTTTTGCTGCAACAATAATTACCATGGGTTTTGCTTACGGATGTAAATTTATGCAAAATAAATTTCTTTTTAAAATACAGATGCTTATAATCTCTATTTCATTTTTAACTATCATGTCTATAGGTTTAATTGGACCTTTTTTAGGATTGAATTTATTCTCATACTATTTTCCTGAAACAACTGGTTATCCTGAAGCAAAAATCATGAGATTGATTATTACTAAAATATTCAGCTTTTGTATTGCTTTAATCGTTGGTATGAGCGCAAGTTCACTATTTTATGTAATGACGGGAGAAGATTCATGATTACTATTACAACTCCTCCGATAAATTTTTATTATCTTGGATCAGTAATACTAATTATGATTGGTTTTTATATAATAGTTGAATGTCCCAATCTTATAAAAAAGATAATCGGGATAAACATCATGGAAACAGCTGTATTTCTTTTTCTAATAGCTATTGCAGGAGCTCAGGGCAACAAGGCACCTATCGTTACAAATGTAAATACAGATATTTATGTAAATCCTTTTCCACAGTTCATGGTAATAATGGGAATTATGATTACACTTGGAGTAACTACTTTTGGGCTCGGTCTTATTATCAGAATATATCAACATCATCATACAATTGATGCTCGCAAATTGAAAAAACTCATAGGTCAGCATAATGGCGAAGAAACGTAATAGAACGGAGTTTAATGATGAATAATTTATTAGATATTTTATTTTTAAAAAATTTTAGTCCGCATTTTATACTTTTTATTGTTTTCATACCATTCATTGCTGCAATGATATGTCTTGTAGCAGGTTTTTTTCTTAAAAAATTTTATAAAGAAATAGGTATTATTTCTCTTTTCATTACATTTATTTTATCTCTGATTCTGGCTTTAAAGATTTTGTATTTTGGAGAAATTATTTATATACCTGGAGATTGGCATGGTTTATGGAGAATAGAATTTGTAGCAGATTATATGAATGCACTTATAACAGTATTAATATCAGGATTGTCTCTTGTTATAATGATATATTCTATTAAATATATTCCTAATATCATTACCAATACAGGCAGAGCAATTCTTCACTATCCTCTTTTTTTATTTATTGTAGGTGCAATGGAGGGATTTATACTGGCAGGAGATCTTTTTACTATGTTTATGTTCCTTTCCACTTTTTCTCTCTCAGGTTATACACTGGTTGTATCAAGCGGGGATAAAAATTCAGTAATTGCAGGAATAAAATATCTTTATATGGGAGCTATTGCTTCAGTTTTTTTCCTGCATGGGATTGCCTTTATTTATGCAGCATTTGGGACATTGAATATAAAACTATTATCACATCATCTGCAAAACTGGGATGGGAATCTTATTTCAGCAGTTGGATTGGTGCTTCTAATCATGGCTTTCAGTCTTAAAACTGCACTTTTCCCTCTTCATACATGGCTGCCTGATGCTCATTCTTATGCACCTTCTTCAGTCAGTGCAATACTTTCAGGACTTGTAGTAGAAATGGGGACATTCGGAATAATAAGAGTTATATACTATGTTTATGGGTTTAAAAATATAGCTTCAAATTTTTCTATGGGAGATGCTTTGCTTTTGCTTTCAACATTTGCTATTTTTATAGGAGCTTTTGGTGCAATGATACAGGACAATATCAAAACAGTATTGGCATACTCCACTATAAGTCAAATGGGATACATTGTAATAGGGATAGGACTTGGAACTCATTATGGGATGATTGGGAGTATATTACATATCATAAATCATGCAATTATGAAAGCTTCTCTTTTTCTATGTGCAGGATGTTTCATACATGCTGCAAAAACACAAAGTATCGAAAAACTAAGAGGAATAGGTAAAAAAATGCCTTATACTTTTGGCGCTTTTATGTTAGCAGGAATATCAATTATCGGATTTCCCCCAACTGCCGGTTTTATCAGCAAATGGTATTTATGCCTAGGCGCTGTTGAAGCAAAAAAAACATTTTTCGCAGTAGTTATTTTACTCGGGAGTATATTAAGTGCAATATATTATATAAAACTGTTTAATAAACTCTACTTTGACCCGCGTGAAACACCTGATTATGAAGAAGCTCCAAAAAGCATGCTTATTCCTGTTTGGACACTGGCTGTATTAAGTTTAGTATTGGGATTGGCAGTAAATATCCCATTATTATGGATAGAAAAAGCTGTTGCACAAATAATTTGATTTGTTTTGAAAGGACTATATGCCGGAAATAAATTCTTTGCGACCGTTTATGGTTGTGTTTGTATCTTTCTTTTTTTCAATATTGATTTTTCTGACAGGAAATCTTTCTGGTGATTTAAGAAATTTATGGAGCATTATTGCAGCCAGTATTAAATTTATTATAATAGTATCAATGATACCTGCTATATTGGAAGGAACTATTTTTAAATTCGTGCTTTTTGAGCTTGCTCCTGGAATAACTCTTATGTTCCGAACAGATGCATTGAGTGCTTTTTTTGGGTTAATGTCTTCCATGTTATGGCTTATTACCACTGTATATACTATAGGATACATGAAAGAAGAAAAAGAACTTACAAGATTTTTTGGATTTTTTGCTTTATGTATATGTTCTACAATGGGCATAGCATTTGCTGGAAATATGTTTACTCTGTTTTTATTTTATGAAATGCTTACTATATGCACTTATCCTTTATTGATTCATGATCAAACTCCTCTGGCTTTAAAAGTCGGCAGAAAATATCTTATTTATACACTTACAGGAAGTGCATTTTTACTTTTTGCAATTATAATGACCTATAATCTTTCAGGTACAATAGATCTTAATAAAAACGGAATACTTGATAAAGTTAATAATCCATTTTTATTATTTATTTTATTCTATACTTATATAATCGGATTTGGAATAAAAGGTGTAATTATGCCTCTTCACGGGTGGCTGCCTGATTCAATGGTAGCACCTACTCCTGTAACTGCTCTTCTGCATTCTGTTGCTGTTGTCAAAGTTGGTATATTTGGTATTATAAGGGTAATATTTAATATTTTTGGATACAATTTAGTAAAAAGTTTGGGACTAACTATTATGCTGTCGTATTTTGCTGTTTTTACAATTATAGCTGCATCTGTTATGGCAATGTATCAAAATAATCTTAAACGCCGTCTTGCTTATTCAACCATAAGCCAGTTATCATATATAATATTAGGAGCCAGTCTATTGACTTTTTCAAGTGTAACAGGCGGAATAATGCATATTGCGCATCAGGCAGTAATGAAAATCACACTGTTTTTCTGTGCAGGATCTATATTTAAAAAAACAGGTAAAAGATATATTAGCGATATGGATGGAATAGGATGGCAGCAACCTGTAACAATAGGTGCGTTTAGTATTGCAGCTCTGGGGATAATTGGACTTCCTCCCATGGTGGGTTTTATTACAAAATGGTATCTGGGGATGGGCGCTATTGAAGCAGATAAACCATTTTTTGCAGGTGTAATATTATTAAGCAGTCTTTTAAATGCAATATATTTTTTACCGATTATTTATAAAGCGTTTTTTAAAAAACCACTTACTGATGAACCTGTTAAAATTTCAGAACCGCATTGGACAATTGTAATTCCATGTGTTATTACAGCTTTTTACTCGATTGCATTAGGAGTATTTCCTAATCTGCCGGGATTTCCTTTATCATTAGCTAAAACAGCTGTATTAAACTTTTTTAAATAAATCAGGAGGAAAATAATGACAAATATAGTATCCTTATCCCTTATAATATCACTTCTTATGTCCCCAATTTTTATACTTATAATTTATTTTTTACCTGAAAAACATGCCAGAGTACGAGCATGGATGCCTGTACTTGCTTCAGGTTCTGTATTTCTATCTTTACTTTCTATTTTACCCTATTCTTTAAACGATCTTATTTTTGAATCTCCTTCAATTCTTTTTACACCTGATATAACTATGATTTTTCGTATTGATCTTTTCGGTTTATATTTTGGATTAATAGCAAGCCTTATCTGGCTTCTGGCATCTATTTATTCAATGGGTTATATGATAGGAGAGCACTCTTTGCGGCGTTTTTACTGTTTCTTTACTGCATGTTTATATTTTACTCTGGGGATAAGTTTTGCAGGAAATCTTTTTACATTATTTATATTCTATGAATTAGTTACTATAAGCGGATATCCTCTTATTTTTCATGAAGAAACAGAACAGGCACGCAAAGCTTCTTTAAAATATCTCTATTATGCTCTGAGCGGTGATGCTTTTGTACTTTTTAGTGTATTTATGACATATCATGTTACAGGTTCTTTGAATTTAGACAAAACAGGAGCATACATATATTCCAGTATGAATAGTTTCTATATTCTTATTATACTTACAATTCTTGGATTTGGAGTAAAAGCAGCAATTATGCCTTTGCACGGCTGGGTAGCTGATGCACATCCTGCAGCGCCAAGCCCTGCGAGTGCACTTCTATCAGGAGTACTTGTTAATGTTGGAATTCTTGGTATGGCAAGAATCTTCTATAATTCCATTGGCAGCACATTATTATATATGGCTAATTTTCCTAAAAACTTAATTCCTCTGGCTTTGTTTACAATAACTGCAGCATCTATAATTGCAATTAATCAGGATAACTTAAAACGCCGTCTGGCATACTCTACAATTGGACAGCTTTCCTATATTGTGCTGGGATTAGCTATGAATAATAAAAAAGGTCTTGAAGGTGGACTTGTACATATAGCAAACCATGCTTTTATGAAAGCAACTCTCTTTTTATGCGCTGGTGCAATAATAAAAGAAACAGGTATTAAAAATATCAGTGAAATGAAAGGCCTGTCTAAACGAATGCCTGTAACAATGGTAGTTTTTGCTATTGCAAGTTTCGGAATGATCGGTATGCCTCCTCTATGCGGTTTTGTTAGCAAATGGGTACTTGGAGAAGGTGCTATTGAAGCAGGAGAAGTGATTTATATTGCTATTCTTTTAATAAGCTCGCTTCTTGCATCAGTTTATTTCCTGCCGATTATTTATAATGCTTTCTTTCAAAAAGGAGAATTTCAAAAAACTTTTGATAAATGGTATGAAGAATGCAGTGTTTATATGCTGATTTCAATGATTACAGGAGTTCTGCTTGTAATTATTTTTGGGATTTTTGTATTATTCCCAGGTTCTCCTCTTTACATAGTTACACGCATCGCTGATAAATGGATAATGAATCCAAGTATGTATTAATGCCTATCTTGAGGTAATTATGATTAATTATATACCTATAATACTATTACTACTACCAATAGTTGGTGCAATATTAACATGGACTTGCAAAAAAGAAGACAAAATATCAGGTGCTATTTCTCTCTCTATTACAGCATTTGTATTAATTTTTGCTTTTTATATGTACAGAGAAGTTATTACAGAGTCAAAAATAATTATTTCATATCTGCCTGTTTTCATATATGGACTCGGGCTGTCAATAGACGGATTAAGTGCTTTATTTGTTTTAATTACTTCGTTTATCTGGTTTCTTTCCACTGTTTTTGCTCAAAAATACATGGATCATGAACATAACAAACGCCGTTACTATATATTCAGCCTTCTTACTCTATCAAGCAATCTTGGTGTATTAATGGGGAAAGATCTTTTTACTATTTTTGTTTTTTTTGAACTTCTCGGTATGTTCTCTTATATGCTCATTATTCATACAGAAAAAGAAGATGCTCTTTTTGCAGGTAAAAAGTATCTTTGTATGACAATAATTGGCGGACTAAGCTTGTTATTTGGGACATTCTTATACTTTAAACTAACTGGTACTATGGATATATACGCTTATGTAAATCCTTCTGATTCCACTCTCTATAAATCCATTACTGCAATAGCGTTAATAACAGGATTTGGAGTAAAAGCAGGAATGATACCTCTGCATATCTGGCTTCCGGATGCCCATCCTGCGGCTCCTACACCTGCGTCCAGCATTCTTTCAGGTGTAATGATTAAAGCTGGTGCTTATGGAATTATTCGTGTTATACAGCTTTCTCTTTTCAATTCTCCAAAACAAATGTTTTCAACCTATATGGGATATACTATTATCTGGATTGGTATTGTAACTATGTTTGTTGGTGTTACACTTGCCCTATTACAGAGCAATGCAAAACGTCTTTTAGCTTACCACAGTATAAGTCAGATGGGATATATTCTTATGGGAATAGGATGTGCTCTATATCTTGGCAATAAAGGCGGAATAGGAATTACTGGAAGTGTATACCATATAATAAACCATGCTTTATTTAAGGCAAGTCTCTTTTTTGCCGCAGGCGCAGTATTTCTGCAAATGCATGATTATAATCTGTATAATCTTGGAGGATTGTATCGTAAAATGCCTCTTCTAACAATATTTACGATAGTTGCAGCGTGTGGAATAGGCGGAGTACCTCTTTTTAACGGTTATATAAGTAAAACTATTCTTCATCATGCAATATTGGAATCATATCATTTGAAAAACGATGTATGGCTTAAAGCGGCTGAAATAATATTTGTTATTACAAGTACAGGAACTGCATGTTCTTTTATTAAATTCACAGGACTTACTTTTTTCGGAACACCATTTGCCAGTCACGAACCACAGGTTTTAAACCAGGAGTTACGAAAAAATGTTTCAGAACCTTCTTTTTTATTAAATCTACCATCTGCAATTCTGGCAGTTATAATTATATCACTCGGTATTTTCCCGCAATACTTCTTAAATTACTCTATTTTACCGATATTAAAAGAATATTACAGACCTGAGATGCTAACATTTATTAAACATTTAACTTTTTGGGATTCACATAATTTAAGCGGAGTTATTATCCCTATTTTTGGAGGATTTGCCGTTTTTTTCGCAGGAATGAAATTTGGATTATTTCACTTGCATATACCATCTTTTATAGGATTTGATTTCTGGTATCATAAATTAGCACAAACAGGAGAAAATACAATTTTTAAAGGATATAATATTTACAAAAAATTTGAAATAAATTTTAACGAATCTATATCAAATTTTTATTACAATAATATTAAAACAATTTACCTTCAGTATATAGCATTTACCTTTGAGATTAAAGAATCTTTATCCGATTTTTATTACGATAATTTAAAAACAATTTACCTTCAGTATATAGCATTTACCTTTGAGATTAAAGAATCTTTATCCGATTTTTATTACAATAATTTAAAAACAATTTACTTTCAGTATATAGCATTCACCTATGAGATTAAAGATATTATTAATTCCCAATACCAGTTTGCCTGTGCAGGAATTGCAGATTTCCCTCAAAAAATATTTTCACCTTCAAGTCAGGTTCATCTGCCTTCTTTTGCAGATATTATTATTTTATATAAAAATCTTTGCATATATTATAATCAAAAGATAGATGAACTAATACAATATTTTTATATTTTATTTAAAAAAACAGAATGCATGGTTTTGGAACTTGATATGAAAAAAATTGAATTATATGAACATATAAAATTAAAAACAGGATATTTTATTTTACAGAGATGGGCAATCCCTATTATTAAAAACTACTATCCTGAAGCAGATATGAAGAACATTAATGATATTGGCCACAATCTGGAATCACTTTTTGATTTAAAGGAAAAAATAAATAAAATGCGTATATTACATAATTCGCCAAATGAATATTCATTTCTGGAAGTTGAATCTATTCTCGAGGAAAAATCTAAAGCTTTATTCAAAGGAAGAGAAATTTATTTAAAAGCGACCCAACGTATGCTACAATATTATACAAGTGATATAAGTTTTGGTGTTTTCTTAATAATTATAATTATTTCAATATATTTTTTCCTGGTAGTTTTTAAGATTTAAATAAGTTTTCAGTTTTAAATTTTTATAAGTTACAATTGTAACTTTAAATATGGAGGGTTACTAGATGGATATAAAAAGCAAAATTCATTTAGGTAATCTGATAATTATTGCAATTAGTTTTACTTCTGTATCTCTTATTATATATTTTACAAGCGGAGTAAATCTATATTGGCACCTGTATGCAATTCCGCTTTTAATTGCTGCTCTTACTTATGATCTTATAGGTGGGATAATAGCAGGACTAATTAGTGCAATAAGTATCGGATGGTGGATTTTTTCTTCAAATTTATTATTAACTAATCCCATACAGGCTAAAGTTGAAATACCTTTAGGTGCAGTTTTATTTATAGGTATGGGAGTAGCTCTTGGTATACTATCAAATAAGCATAGTAAACAAAAAGAAATTCTGGAAGGGATGTCAATTCACGATCGTTTAACTGGACTATATAATTACGGATATTTCCTTGACAGGATTGAACAGGAAAAAAAGAGAGCAGATCGTTATTCTCATAGTCTGGCTTTTGTAATATTTGATCTGGACCATTTTAAAAAATTTAATGATACATATGGACATGAGCAAGGAAATAATGTATTGCGCAAACTGGCTAATATTATTAAAAATAAAACCAGAAATATTGATACTACCGCACGATATGGAGGAGAAGAATTTGTTATAGTGGTTCCTATGGCAAGTGAAGACCAGGCATATCAGGTTGCTGAAAGAGTAAGAGAATCTGTTGAAAATGAAAAATTTGATGGAAATGCTGCAACACCTATTGTTAAAATGACTATAAGCGGAGGAATCTGTGCATATCCCATTGATTCTCAAAACACAATGGAACTAATATATAAAGCTGATGAAGCGTTATATGCAGCAAAAAATGAAGGACGTAACCGTATATACAAATATTCAGAAATAAAAGCGAGAAACAATAAATCTAAAACTGTGAACGATGCGAGCTTAACTTGAGGTATAGGAATTTCAAAGTTATAAGTTTTAAGTAGTAAGTTATAAGTTTAGAACTAAAGAATTAAAGCTTCAAACTTAAAACTAATTTAAAGAGTATATTAATGATTAAAAATAAATTTGCGATCTTAGTTTATATACTATTTTTTTTAAATATTTTTTTTGCATGTTCTGTAAAAACTCCTAATGCTGAAACTACGCAAAAAAATAATGAACAAAAATCGGAAGAAAATCAAAAAACAGATAAAAAATCTTCACAAATCCGGCCCGCTGCAGTTGCAGGGAGTTTCTATCCTGACAATCCTCAAGAACTAACTAATATGATAAATAATTTTTTTACTCATGTACCCAACAATGTACTTTCAATTACACCTAAAATATTGGTATCTCCTCATGCAGGATATATTTACTCAGGACCTATAGCTTCCTATGGATATAAAGCAATACAAGGACTGCCTAAAAAAACAATAATTTTACTCGGACCAGCACATACAGAAGCTTTTATGGGTGCATCTATTTACTCTTCAGGAAGTTTTACAACTCCTTTAGGTTCTATTAAAATTGACAGTGACTTATCTTCCAGAATATTAAAAGAAAATACAATTTTTACTGACCGTATTTCTCCACATATTAAAGAACACTCTCTGGAAACGCAATTGCCTTTTTTACAATTAGTATTAAAAGATTTTAAAATTGTACCGATAGTTATAGGAGAAATTAATAATCTTCAAGAATTTCAGATAATGTCTCAAGCCATTGATAAGCATATAAAAGGACGCGATGATGTACTCATAATAGCAAGTACAGATCTTTCCCATTATAATTCTTATGAAATAGCTCAAAAGATGGATTCTATAGCAATTGATGGCATATTACGTTTAGATACTGATTTTCTATTAATGAAAGCCTGGAGCAGGGATTGTGAATTGTGCGGATTAAATCCAGTAATACTGGCTCTCATGCTTGCTAAACTGGAAGAAAATAACAAAGCTGAATTACTTTTTAAAGCTAATTCAGGGGATACAGCTGGAGATAAAAACAGAGTTGTAGGTTATGCTTCTATTTTAATAGGGAAAGCAAAAGGAGAAATGAAAATGAGTGAACTTTCACAAGAAGAGAAGAAAGAACTTTTAAAAATAGCCCGTGATACTATTTTTTCTTATATAAAAACCAAACAAATACCAAAATTTAAAAATATTACAAATCCGAAATTTTTAAGGAAACAGGGAGCATTTGTTACCATTAAAATTAATCATGATTTAAGGGGCTGTATTGGGACATTTACTTCAGATCAACCTCTTTATAATACTATAATTGAAATGGCTGTTTCTGCTTCAACACGGGACCCTCGTTTCCCTCCTATTTCTGCTCTAGAACTTAAAGACATCTCTCTGGAGATTTCTGTTCTTTCTGAACTTAATCGTATAAAAAACATAGATGAAATTAAAGTAGGAACACATGGTATATATATAATGCGCGGTTATTACAGAGGAGTCCTTCTTCCACAGGTAGCTACAGAATATAAATGGGATAGAAATACTTTTTTGCAGCAGACCTGTTATAAAGCAGGTTTGCCCGCAGATGCATGGAAAGATCCTGCAACAGAAATATACATATTTTCAGCACAGGTATTTGGGGAAGAGTGAAAGTTAATAAATTTAAGGGGGGGATTAAAATGTCATATTCGAAACTTTCAGCAGATGGTGCAATGCTAGACCTAAAAGCTATCATTATTTCTATTTGGGAGCTAGCTAATTTTTTTCAAACTAAAGATAAAGACTCAGCAAAAAAAAGATTAGACAATATTAAAAAAGATATTGAAATATTAAAAGAGGATGCAGGCACTATGGAAGAAAACCTTAGATTTTTTTATCATTATGATTTTAAAATTTCAAATATTGATAATTATATAAAAAAAATCGAACAAGGTAAATTTGAAGAAACAATAAAAGAACTTAAAGAAATAAATAGAAAATTAACGGAGAATATAAATGACTATTTCAGAAAAGAATTGCTTGAATGACCGCATTTCTAAACTAAAAGACAGACTTAATGAATTAAAAAATAGAAATATTTTATATAATACAAATTGGAATTTTATTGATTTTAGTATTAAAAGTGCTCATATTTTTTTTAATCAAATAATTGATATTTTTATCGAACAGTGTAATATATTTTTAAAAGACATTGATTCATTTACTAAAAAAAATAACTATGAACTCTTTTATGAAAAAATAAATCTTCTTTATTATAAAACAGCACATTTACGTGAATGTTTTGTATATTTTTTTCAAACACAATTTACAAATAGAATATATATTTACTTATTTATGCGTGATATTATTGATACTTTAAGTACAAATAATAATCTAAAAAATTTGAATTTTATACTAATACCAACAGGACGAACTGCTACATATCCTATTCATTTTTATTTATTAGGTAAAAACTATAGTTCATGGTTAGATTTTAATTTAATAGATAAGATTAATTCAATAGTTATAAAAGAAATTAGATGTTTTGAGTGCGATCCAGAGGAACCATTAGAAAGACAATTAATAGAAGGGCATGAAATTTTTCATATTTTATTAAAAAAGGAAACAAACATAGAAAATTCTTTCAAAACAATACTTAGTAATTATAAAATAACTAATTTATTTATTAATAATGATAAAGATATTGAAATGAACTACATAAAAGAACTATTTTGTGATTTTGCATCAGCATGGCATTTTGGCCCAGCTTATGGTAAAGCTTTTATAGAAGATATTGCTTTTACAACAATTATGGAAACAAATAAACACCCGCAAAGAGTTCTTAGAATAATAATTATTTTAGAAGCATTACAAAAACATAAAAAACATCCTTATACACTTGAAGTGAAAAATTTTTATAAAAATCATAAAATAGAATATTCGTATGGAGTAGATAAAAATAATATTAGACTTATAATAGATGAGTATAAAAAAATTCTTAAATCTCTAAAGATAAGCTATTATTATTCAAATGATTTAAAAGAAAAAATAAAAAACTACTTTGAACATAACCTACCTTATTTATATAATGATGTAAGAGAATTTTTAAATAATTTACCTAATAAAAAAAATTTATCAAATAAAGCACAAAGGTATTATGAAATTTTTATTTTAGAGTCTATCAGAAAAAATACATTATGGCATGAGTTTAATCAAGAGATTAGGAAATCTGAAGAACTCTTTCCTATACCAAAAGCATTTTAGATAAATATTAAGTTTTTTGTACAGGAGAAAATATGGAAGAAAATAAATATTCTAATATTTCAGGGATATTATCTGATGAAGAAATCACTAAAAGGCTTAAACAAGATAAAAATTTAAGAATTTTCCCACTTTTACGTGAAGAATCACAAATAAAAGGTTGTAAAGTAGATTTACATCTTTCAGGAATATTTTATGAAATTAAACATAGTAGTATTGAAGTTCATGATCCTATTAATTATAGTGAAACAGACGATTATAGAAGAGATATAGTTTTACCCATTAATAAACCATATACTTTACATCCTAATATGTTTGTCCTTGCTTCAACATTCGAAAATATATCAATGCCGAACGATCTACTTGGTATTCTGGAAGGTAAAAGTTCACTTGGTAGACTAGGGATTATAGTTCATGCTACAGCTAGTTTTATTGACCCTGGATATAACGGAACAATAACTTTAGAATTATCAAATTTAGGACAATTACCAGTTAACCTTTATACACTTGCTCCTATTGCTTCAATCGCATTTATAACTATACAGGGTAAAGTTAAATTTCCCTATGGAGCTGAGATGGAGTCTCCAATCTCATCATTAGAAAAAGAGCCACATGGGCATCATGATTCCCCTATTTCTCAACCTTCTAAATATGGAGCAGATTGGGAATTTAGAATATTAAAAATAATTAAAGAAAGAACAAAATAATGTTAATATTATTCAACTTTTGATATTACTTGAAATCATAAGGAGATTTATGAAAATAAAATTTTGGGGAGTAAGAGGGTCAATCCCGGTTTCAGATAAAAAAGTAATAAAATATGGCGGAAATACAACTTGTGTAGAAATATTAACTGATGATAATCATACAATTATTATTGATGCAGGAACAGGATTGCGTTCTTTAGGAAATAATCTTTTAACCGGTGATTTCGGAAAAGGTAAAGGAAAAGCTTCTTTCCTATTTACACATACTCATTGGGATCATATACAGGGATTCCCTTTTTTTGTACCATTTTTTATAGGAAAAAAAGAAAGTGATAATAATAAAATCAAAGGAATGTGCAATGAATTCCATTTTTATGGAGAGAAAAAAGGATGGAGAACTCTTGAACGTATATTAAGTGATCAAATGAAATCTCCATATTTCCCTGTAACTTTAAAAGATATGAATGCAATTTTTAACTTTTCAAATATAACAGAAAATGATGAATTTTACATAGGTGACACAAAAATAACATGCAAATTTCTTAGACATCCAGATAGTGCGCTTGGATATAGAATTGAATGTAATGGTAAAATATATGCACATGTATGTGATACAGAACATCCTGAAGCAGGTATAGATTCAAATGTTCTGGAATTAGCTAAAGGATCTGATATTTTTGTTTATGATTCTCAATTTACACCTGAAGAATATCCAAAATTTAAAAATTGGGGACACAGCACCTGGCAGGAAGGAATTAAAATCTCTCAAAAGATAGGTGCAGATAAATTATATCTCTTTCATCATGCTCCATCACATGATGATGATTTTATGGATATAGTTATAGAAGAAGCTTCAAGCCACTTTAAAGAAACTCATGCGGCAATGGATGGATTAGAGATAAATATATAAGTTAAAATAGGAGGATAAAATATGAACAAAATTTTTCTGGCTGGTAAAGTAGCAGAAAGATTAAGTATTTCTATAAGTGATGCTAAAATAATTATGGAAATATTCGTCCGTTCATTTAATGATGCACTGGTACAAAACGA
>JACRDZ010000293.1 GCA_016212735.1 Candidatus Firestoneibacteriota bacterium
ATTTTATTAATTAATCATCGGGCTACTGGAAAAACAATTCTCAAAGTAAAAATGTTATTGCCAGATTTTCCATGTGGTGATAAAAAACTTCTTGATGAATGGGTTAAAGCACAAAATTTTTACATGATGATGTTAAGTGTAAATACTCCAGGAGATAGTGTATTTTCATATATTGATAGGCAGTCTATTCAACGATTACAAAATAATAAAAGCTCCAGTAATGAATTTGCAGTATCTGATCGTACCAGAGATAGACCGCAAGCGGATTTATATTCTGTTACTACCGGAGCTCTGGCAATACAGGAATCTTTACAATTAGACGTAATGACTCAGTCATCAGGAAAACTTTCTCCAAATACTATCCCAATTGAAAAATTAAATGGACCGCAGATAAAATCTCATCCTTTTTCTGAAATGCTTAAAGGACGAGAACCAAAATTTTTCCCCATGTCGGGTCTTATTCCAGAAGAATTTTATTATTTTCATTTTTCTGATATTAACAAGGAAATAGAATTTTCAGATCTATTAGATCAGTGGGGAACAAGTTTATTAAATACAATGCAAGTTTCGTCCCATGATGCAGATATTAAAGGAAAATACCTGACGCAATTATGCATTAGAATTTCTATATTAACACGATTATTTGGAGATAAAGTAATTGATGATTTAGCAATTGCTGGCAATGATCCATTTATTCATGAGGGTACGGATTTGTCCGTAATATTCAATGTTAAAAACAAAAAAATATTTGATATGAATATGAATAAATATATTGATGAAACAAAAAAGAATTTTAAGGACATTCAAGAAAAAGATATCTCTTATGGGCAATATACAATTCATGTGGTCACAACACCTGATAAAACCGTATCATGTTATTCCTGCTACTTAAATGATTTTAAAATATATTCCAATTCTCAAAAAGCTATTGAACTGATAATCGATACTTATAATAAAAAACACCCTTCATTAGCCAATGCTTTAGATTTTTTATATATGCGTACTATTTTCCCTGGCAATAAATCCGATGAAGATGCTTTTCTTTATTTATCAGAAAGCAATATTCGTAAGTTGGTCAGTCCGAAATGGAAGATAGCAAGACAGCGCAGGATGAAATGTAATAATATTCTGAAAATGATAAATAATGCTGTAACACTTTATTATATGGAAAATAATAAAGAAAAACCTACTCTGGAAAGATTATTGGCAAATCATTATCTGGAATCAGAGTATTTATCATGTCCGGATGAAGGTTCATACAGTTTAAATACTGATACATTAGAACCATTATGCAGTATACATGGAAAACTTCGTTATTTAACACCAATTGCAGAACTTCCAATTACAATGGTATCAGAATCTGAACAAAAAGATTATGAAAGATTTGTTCAAACATATAACAGTTTTTGGTCGCAATTTTTCGATCCAATTGGAATAAGAGCTAAATTTAATAATAATACAATTAAAATTGAAACATGTATTTTACCATTAATAGAAAATTCTATTTATAATAATGTTAAAAATTTTGCTGGCAAAGAACCTGTATCTGTTGAAATGCCCAAAACACCAAACACAATATTACAGCTTCTTTCAAAATTTAATTTTGCTGATAAAAGTTTAAATGAATATAAAATTAAAATGGTAAAAAGGACTTCTTTAACGTTTGATGAATTTAATAACTTATGGGGAGATAACTTTAGCCTTAATTTTGTAGACAGCGATATTATGTTTTCATTAGATATTGCTAAGGGTATGCCCATGTTAGGATTTTTAGGCAGGGATTGGACTGGATTTTTATTTGGTACTTTTGCAATTTCATCTTTACAAATGCCTACTTATGTTACTTTTTCAGTAAAAGATGAAATAAAAGTTTCCCAATTTATTCATGAATATTTTCATTCCTTATCAAAGGAATATATGTATAAATCCAGAGGTAGAGATGATTGGTTTAGTATAAACTCTTATGAAGCTTCACCTGATTATAAGGGTCATAAAATTGAGACATTAAATTTGAATTTATTTGTTGTTAATTTAAGATTACATGTCATGGTATATAATAATAATTTAATAATATCAAATCAACTGGATGTTCTGACAAAACTTATAGATAATCCAAAAGAACTAACAAAGATGGATACCAATTTATCACTCATTATAAATGCTGATTCTTTTAATCAGATAAAAAATACAGTAAGATTGGGCTGGGAGGAACGCATGCGTAAGGTTTGTATTAATAATCTTGGATCAATTTATGCTTTAAATCAATATCGTAAAATTCCTTTTAAAGAGATTAAAGAATCTTCTCTTGCTATAAATGGTTATTATCCTTTCTGTCCATCAGGCGGAGAATATAAATATAATAAAGATACAGATACTATCTTCTGTACTGTTCATGGTGATCTAATGCATCCAAAACAACCAATTGATTTTAACTTAAAAATCCCTTTAAATAAATTTATAAACAGTATTCAAAAAACAGAAACTTCCTTGAAATTTACTCCTGAAGGAATTATGACAAGTGTAATTATTGAAAAGAACAAATAGACAATACTACTGTATTAAAATTAGTAAATTCCTCGTGAACAGTTACAAATAACAGGATTAGTCTGTCAAAAAAAGGTTTTTTTATTGGTTCTAATGTTATTTCACGGCTTAAGAATATTATTTCAGATTATCAAGTTTCATATAAAAAAATATTTGACATGTTATAGTCTAGTATGATAGCATAATTTGCTATATGTGTAAAAAAAACTATAAAAAGGGGATATAAATGGCATTACAAAAAACACTTACTATTATTAAACCTGATGCAGTTTCAAGAAAATTAATAGGAGAAATAATCCATAGATTTGAAAACAACGGATTCAGAATATCAGGTATTAAAATACTGCACATGGATAAAAATAAATCAGAAGGATTTTATGTTGTTCATAAAGAAAGGCCATTTTTTAAAGATCTGGTAAGTTTTATGATATCAGGTCCTTCAGTGGTTATTGTTTTAGAATCAGAAGATGCAATTAATCGTCTGCGTAAACTTATGGGAGCTACTAATCCGGAAAATGCGGAGATGGGAACTATAAGAAGAGAATTAGCTTCAAGTATTGAAAAAAATGTAGTACATGGATCCGATTCCCTAAATTCTGCAGAATTTGAAATAAATTATTTTTTTAACACAAATGAATTAATTTAATATTAGAGATGCAAGGGTAAAGAGCTGAAGGCTTAAGGCTAAAGAAAAAAATAATCATTCATTTTTGTCTTTAGCCTTCAGTCTTTAGCATGAATGCTATTTTTAGGAAAAACCCTTCCCTATGCCAGAATATGCAGCAATATTTTGTGTTAAAATAATTTAAAGTATAGGAAATTTAAAGTATATTTTATGCCCAATGAACTTTAGC
>JACRDZ010000294.1 GCA_016212735.1 Candidatus Firestoneibacteriota bacterium
ATAAAAGAAGTGATATCGATTTAGCTTTTCTATATGATAAACCTGTGGATATTTTAGAATTGACAAATAAAATTAGTAATCTTATATCAACTGATAATATTGATGTTTCGCTAATTTTTATCTGTCATTCTGAGTGAAGCGAAGAATCTGCTTTTATAGCTTTTGAAAAAGATTCTTCGCTGAGTTTACACTGAGTAAAACGAATGTGCTCAGAATGACAAGAATAGAAAATAAACAAAATGGACAACGTTAATTTTCTCAATAAATATTAAATATGAGGTCAATAATGAAAGCTATTAGAAATGCATATAATTTTAATATATCTATATGGGAAAAAAATATTGAGGAAAAAAATAAAGAAAAAGAAAAAAATAGGTTGAAAATACTTGAAAATTCTATAAGAATTCTAAAGGACTATTTTAAAGATAAAAATGTAATCAATGCGTTTCTTGCAGGTTCTATTCTTAAGGAAAATAAATTTTATCAATTTTCAGATATTGATATAGTTGTCAAAGGTTTGAAAGAAGATTATTTTAAAACCAAATCAGAGTTAGAGAATTTACTTGATAGGGATGTGGATATAATTGAAATAGAAGAATCAAAATTTGGTGATTCTATTTTAAAAAATGGGATACAAATTAAATGAAAAGAGAAGCTTTATCTATACTTTCAGGATATTTTTCAAATCAAATAGAGATTATTTACAAAATTATTGAAGATATTAAATCTGTTTCACCAAATACCAGAGAAGAAACAAGTCATCTCGGATATCTTCTTCATAATCTTTACTGTGCAATAGAGGATCTTTTTCAAGAAATAGCTAAAACTTTTGAAAATAATATTGAAGATTTATCTAAATATCACAGAGAACTTCTTAAACGAATGCATATTGAAATTCCTAGTATCAGACCAAAACTTTTATCAAATGAAGCCTATACTCTGTTGGATGAACTTAGAGGTTTTAGGCACATATTCAGGCATTCCTATGATTATGAACTTTCTTCGATTAAAGTGGAAAATATTAAAGAAAAGGTTTTAAATAATTGGAATAATGTTCAAAAAGATTTGAATTTTTTTAAAGAGTTTCTCGAAAGAACTATTGAAAATTGAAAGGATTTGAATGAAAGAGGTATTCCATGAGTCCTGTTGAGAATGCAATAGTTAGGGAAAAAATTGAAAATCTTATACATTCGTATAAAGTTAAAATTGATATAAATAGTTTTATTGGAACAAATAATTAAGAACATCTTAACATTTTAAGGATTGTCCCATTAACCACATAATGTCAAAAAATGACAAGTTAATGGAGATAGCAGTTTGAAAACAGTATCAGGGAAAGAATTTACCAAACTTTTAGAAAAACAAGGCTGAGAATTAAAAAGAATTAATGGTAGCCATCATATATATGCAAAGGTTTAGTTATGACTATGAGGAAGCGGCAAGCGCGGCCAGAATGAAGGGGAAGCAAATAGCGGAAAGCAAGGGTATAGTTCAAGAAATAGTTAAATAAATTTATACTTTTATGAACCCTTAGGTAATAGAGAAAAAGGAGATGAAATGGAAAGAAAAAAGTATATTTATTGGCAGGATGGCGATTTGTGGCTGGGTTACATGGAGGAATATCCTGATTATAAAACACAGGGAGAATCACTTGAAGAATTAAAAGAAAATTTAAAGGATATTTATCAAGAGTTAATTAGCGGCAATATTCAATATGTCTTAAAATCTTATAGAAATTATTCATAAAATGTTATTCGAGTTAGATTGCTTTGCTTCGCTCGCAATGGCACTTCATGCTTTATGTCATTGCGAGGAGCGTCAGCGACGAAGCAATCTCGTTTTTCAAATTCCTGTACCTGTACCTATTATTGGGTAGAATAAGCAGATATTATGGAGTAAACAGGAACGATATTTTAAACAGCAGAGTAAAGGAAGTTCGAGAAGCAAAAGTTTTATTGGTTTATTTAGGCTGTGAATATTTAAAAAAAACGTAACAGAAATGGGAAAAATATTAAAGATAACACAGGAAGCGGCAAGCGTGGCCAGAATGAAGGGGAAACAAATATCGGAAAACAAGGGTATAGTTCAAGAAATAGTTAAATAAAGTTATTTATTATAGTATTGTCCCCTATGCCCCATTACTTGCTTATTTTTTTGGTTCTTATGCTATAAATAAAGATAACAAACGCTCCGATATATATATAGCTATATCCATTTACTATTTGACTCATTCATTTAAAAGAGGTTATTATGTTAAATCGAGAAGATATTAATAATGTTATAATAAATATAAAAAAAATTACAAATCCAAAGAAGATATTTCTTTTTGGTAGTTATGCTAAAGGTGAAGCAAATGAATATAGCGATATAGATATATTAGTTGTTGATGATTCTGCAAAAAATAAACATCAAATAGCTCTTGAAATAAGTGAAAAACTTTTTCCAAGAAATTATAGTTTGGATTTAATAGTAGTTAGTCCAGAAGAAATAGAAAAAAAACAAACATTAAAATTGGATTTTTGGATTGATATTTTAAAAAATGGGAAACTATTATATGTTAGACAATAATATTTATGAATGGATAAAAGTTGCTTATTATGATTCAGATACAGTTGATATTTTAATCAGAGAAAAAGGGCATTCGGAAATTATTATCTATCATATACATCAAGCAATTGAAAAATTTTTAAAAGCGCTTATGATAAAATCAAATAAAAAAGTCGAAAGAGTTCATGCACTAGATAGATTGCTGTCAGAGTTAGTAAATATATATCCTTCCCTGAATGATATAAAAAATGATATATTAGAAATAAACTTATATTTACCTAAATTACGGTATCCTTATGGCGATATTATTGAATTTTCAGAAACAGAAAAGTTGTATGAAAAATTTAATATAATAAAGAAAATATTATTAAAATTGCTGGAGGGATAAAAGATGGCGGCAAGCGTGCCCAGAATGAAGGGAAAACAAATAGCGAAAAATAAGGGTATAGTTCAAAAAATTAGATAAAATTATACTTTTATGAACGTTATGGTTTTCTTTACATTCTTTGCATTAGGAAACAACGTTCCTTTAGTATATAAAAATAGATTCAGGAAAAATATTTTAAATAATATCAGTTAGGAAATAAGATGGATATAGCTAAATTTGAAAAAGTAGAAAATAAAATCATAGAAATTAATGGTCAAAAAGTTATCATTGATACTGATGTTGCAGAGATATATGGTGTTGTAACACGGGATATTAATAAGGCGGTTAAAAATAATCCTGATAAATTTCCCGCAGGATACATCATTGAATTTTCAAAAGATCAAAAAAAGGAACTGGTGGAAAAATTTCACCGGTTTGAAAATCTAAAGCACTCAACAGTTAATCCTAAAGCTTTCACTGAAAAAGGATTATATATGCTTGCCACTATACTTAAAAGTGATATAGCTACACAGACCACCATAGCTGTTATCGAAACATTTGCAAAAATTAAAAACCTATCTAAAAATATTAAAGAACTATCAACTATAAAAGATGAACAACGAAAACAAAGAAGTGAATCAATTAATCAAGAACATTTTAACTTTTTAAGGACGTCCCATTAATACACATTAATACATTAATACCCTTAAGGTATATTATGACTAAAAATACTATTTTAGAAGAAATAGACAATATCAAAACTCAACTTATTGAAAAGTATAAACCTGCAAAAATTATACTTTTTGGCTCTTTTATTTGGGGAGAAGGAGAAATAAATGATATTGATTTATTAATAATAAAATCTGATACTCCTTATTATGGAATAGACCGTATGAGAGAACTTGATAAGATTATTAAACGTAATATGGCAGTTGATATGTTAGTATATAAACCTGAAGAAATAAAAGAGAGATTAGAAATGGGAGACCCTTTCTTAAAAAAGATATTTAGTGAGGGGAAAATTATTTATGGTTAATTCAAAAATAATAAAAGAATGGCTGATAAAAGCTGATGAAGATTTTGATTTTGCCTCGTCTGTTATAGAAGATTCTCCTTATTATGCTCAAATTTGTTTCCATTTTCAACAGGCTGCTGAAAAATATTTGAAAGCTTTTATTGTTGCTAATGAATTAGAATTTTTAAAAATCCATGATCTTATAGAACTTTTAAATATATGCTTATCAAAAGAATCAGCACTGGTAAAAATTCAGGATGACTGTATTTTCTTAAGCAGATATTATATTGACACACGTTACCCTGTTCACTGGCCTACAAATTATACTAAAGAAGATGCTATTAAATCTCAAGACGCTGCTAAAAATATTGCTGATATTATTAAAAAAAATATTTAATTGGTAGAGAGGAAAAAGAAAAATAGGTTCGGAAGGAGAGAAATCATCTTAAATAAAGAATCTTAATGGATGTTAGTGCATGCACTAACTGCACCACCGTCCCATATATGTCCTGCGATATTTGAAATTAATCAAAAGGAGATGCGAATCATGGAAACAATTCTTGAAAAACAGATAAATGAAATGTCGAACGATGAACTTAAGGAAATTATTCGTAGAGATTATATTAGACGACTTACTCGTTATAGAAAAACAGATGATTTTTATACAAAAAAATATAATATGAATTTTGAAACTTTTCAGAAAGAAAATATTATAGAAAAAAAAAATTATACCTTTGAAGTTGAATCTGATTCTGAAGAATGGGAACTCGCAATCGATGGAATAAATACAATTGAGAAAAGATTAAAGGAACTTACAAGTGGAAATTAATAAATTAGTAAATGAAGCCATTGAAGTTGCAAAAAAATATAATCTGAAATTCATTGAAATGGATAGAACCGAGAATATCATTAGCATAAAATTGTTAATAGATAATGAATTTTTTGTTCAAATATATGGAAATAGTAAGAAAGATAAGATTAATCTTACTCTTGTGTTTAAAAATAGACGATTATATGGATATGATTCATCAGGTGATAAATATCATTGCCATCCTTTTGATAATCCCGATGATCATATTTTTGTTGATACTAAAAAATCCTTGAGAGAGTTCATTCAAGAATCAATGATATATTTAGAAAAAAAGAATCTATTTTGAACATATATAAAAGGTGAATGCATGAAAGGGTGTAATTAAAAGTGTTGGTAACATTTAGTCGATAAACTATTCTCAATAATAGAAATTCGCTCTCTATCATCCTGAGCGGCAGCGAAGGATCTGCTTTTCATACTTTAAAAACAGATTCTTCGCGGAGTTTACACTGAGTGAAACGAATGTGCTCAGAATGACAGCAAAGTGGGATGTATCCCAACACTTTTAATTGCACCCTGCATGAAATTGTTAATTGATATGAATTTATGCTTGACAATGGAGTACTGATTACTGTGGATGAAAACAAGTCTAGAATTCGTATTTTGCCTTTTTAGCTTGTAATTTTTAATAATTATAAAGGAAATAATATGAAAATAATGTTAATTTTTCCAAATTTTCTAAAATATGGAGAAAGCCATCCTGAATTTGAAAATGATGTAAAACACTATTTATGGGGTAGTACTTCAATCCCAGGACTTGGACTTCCACATATTGCAGCAAATACACCACCGGAACATGAAATAATTTTTGTTGATGATCAATTTGATGAAATAAATTTTGATGCTAAAGTAGATTTAGTTGGACTAAGCGTTTTTACTCCACAATTATCAAGAGCTGTGGTAATTGCAAAGAAATTTAAAGAAAAAGGCATACCTGTTGCAATGGGTGGTAAACATATTACAAATAATCCAGATGAAGCTTTACAATATTGCAATTATGTATTTATTGGCGAAGCAGAAATTACATGGCAATTGTTTTTAAAAGAATTTCAAGAAGGAAAAGCAAAAAGGATTTATCGCAATGAGACTATAGTTGATGTAAAAAAATTACCTCTTCCTAAAAGAAGTATAGTTAATGAAAAAAATTATCCAATGAATATCGGAACTTTAATATGTATTCGGGGATGTGGGCTTTATTGCGATTGCTGTACCGTTGACAATACTGAGCAAATAGCTCCTGCCAAAAACCGTAGAATATTTGATTTTGATTGGCTTGCAAAAGATATTCAAAATACTTCTTATCAGACTCTTTATATATCTTGTAATTCAATAAATCATGCACCAAAAGATTTTATAATTGATTTATTAAAAATATTTAAAGAAAGTGGTAAAAAATTTATTTTATCTACAACTCCATTTGATATCATAAACAAAGAAAAACAAATTCCTGGATTCATTAAACTAATTATCGAAAGTGGAATTGGCAGTTTTTATTATGCATTAAATAATATCCCCAGCATATTACCAATTAAAATAACAGAACGTTTTATAGAATATACTTTTACAAATGATGATATAACAAAAAAATGTCAGGATGCTGGAATTGAAATAATACCTTCAATCGTTTTTGGTAACGATTTTGATACACCTGATGTTTTTGAAAAAGCTTCAAATTATCTTTTAAGAAATAATATTTCAGACTGTGAATTTACCCTTTTTACTCCATATCCTGGGTCTCCATCTTATAAAAAAATGGAAGAAGAGAAAAGACTTTTAACTAAGGATTGGTTTTATTATAATAATGCACATGTGGTTTTTAAACCTACCAAAATGAGTTCAGAAGAATTGCTTAAAGGTTACATTTCAATCTGGAAAAATTTTATTAATAAAAATAGAAACGAATTTAAAAATATTCATATTTCAAATCTATTTAAAACAGGAGAATATCTTCAGAAAAGAAAAAATAGAAAATTAGATTTAACTGATTTCGCTCATTTTAATGAAAATTTTAAAAAATAGTTATTGATTTGGAATGGATATATTTTACTAAATAAAGGGGTACAATAATTATGGATAATTTTAAAATAAAATGTTTTTTTATAGATAATATGTTGGATAAATTATTTAAAAAATATGAATTTAACCTAAAAGACAAAAAAACAACTTTAATCTTTTTTAAAAAATTAAAAAAATATCTTTTATATCTTCATAAACTCGAAAATAAAGATATAAATATTAAAAAATTTAAAAAAAATATAAATGAAATTATTTTAGCATCATATCTTTTTGAAAAAAAAATCGGATCGCTTATTATTAGAAAAGAAATAAGAAAATTATTCAGATTTGTTATTAGTGAATACATTTTTAAATCTCCTATTATTAAAAGATCTTATAAAAAACCACGCGGTTACCCCGGAGATTATCTAATTTTTGAGATGATTTATAATTACTCATTAACACCTAAAGGAATAGGTTATTATTTAGATTTATGGGTTTTAGAATATGAACTAACTAAAGGGATGATATATAGAAAAAACAGAATAAAAAAAATGCTTAAGGAATTAATTAAGAATAGTAAAAATAAATTAAATATTATGAATATAGGATGCGGTTCAAGTCGAGAAATAAGAGAATTAATATCAGATACAAAAATAGATTTTAATAATGTAACCTTCACTTGTGTAGATCAAGATGAAGCAGCATTGAACTTTTCAAAAAAATCAATAAATAAGATTAAACCTGATTTAAATATATCTTTTTTAAAACATGAGATGCTTAATATAATCTTGAATAGAGAGAAAAAAATTTCTAATATGCAAGACGTGATATATAGCCTCGGTGTTGCTGATTATTTCTTGAAAACAACTTTTGAAAATTTTATAAAATTTTGTTATAGTTTATTAAAACCAAAAGGTATATTAATTATTCCTCTTTGCAGTTCCCATAATCCGAAATTATATATTCCATTAAAATGGTTTTGCGAGTGGGATTTTTATTCACATAAAGCGGATGATATAAAAAATTTTATTAGAAATGATCTGCATATTAAAAAAGTGGAAATATTCTGGCAAAAACGAGTACCTGTTTTTTTTATAGTAATTAGAAAATAATTTTGAACATTATCTCCTAATATAAAAACAATATTAAGATATATGGAAATATGACTGCAAAACTAGAATGAACTTATAAAACTATCCTTATTTCTCAATTGTGTTATGGATGCTACAATAATTGATATAAATATATACTAAGAAAGGTTAAATTTTTATATAGGAATAACGATGAATTTATTTTCAATATCATGTGCATTGATTGTTATTTTTAATAGTTTTACATTTTTTTTTCTTATTTTAAAAGGTAAAAATGAAAAAAGTAATGTTATATGGTTAATTTTTTGTGTCCTTGTTATGATATGGGGAATAGGTGGTTATAAATTTTCTAGCACAACCTCTAAAAACGAAGCGTTTTATTGGTGGAAGATAGCTAATATAGGAACAATATTAGCTCCTATAATTTTTTACCAGTTTTTATATACCTTTCTTAATTTAAAAAAAAAATCGCAAAAAAGTATTCTTATAATTGCATATATTTTCAGTATAGTTTTTTTAATATTCAATTTCTTTTTCCCTGAAAATTTTATTGGAAATTTAAGGTTTGCATTTAATCAAATTTATGTACCAGAGCCATTTAGTTCTAGAAACCCAGTTTATTTATTTTTTTATTTGAGCTTTTACTGGTTCTTACTGTTATATTCCTTTTTATTAGTAATTATATCTTTTAAAAATAATAAAGGAGTAATTCGGAATCAACTAAAATATTTCATTATAGGTTGTACGCTTGGATGGTTAGGTTCACATGGATTTTGGTTATTAGTTTTAAAAATCGATATTTATCCATTATCAAATTTTTTGATTGCTATTTATCCATTTATTATCGCTTACGCCATCCTCCGTTACCGCCTCATGGATATCCATGTAGCTATTAAACGATACGGCGTCTATTCTCTTGCAACAGGTCTACTTGCATCTGTCTTTATTATTCTTCTAACTACATTAACAAAATATCTATCAGATATAACCAAAATGACGTCCCTGACAATTACTGGCATTAGCGCTATTATCATTACTCTTCTTTTCAATCCTCTTAGGAATAAAATCCAGAGTATTATTGATAAGCTTTTTTATAAAAAGACTTATGATTATTATGATGTGTTGCAAAAAATAAGTCATGAGTTTGTAAATACTTTTAATTTGGAAGAAATATATAATTTAATAAGTAATACAGTTCTTTCAACATTGGGGTTACAAAATATTTATTTATTGCAATCTAGAGCTGGTAATGAATATCAAATAATATATTATGCAATAAATTTAAAAGACGGAAAAAATAAAAATTTTTTTGATGAAGAACAAAAGACAGATATAAAACCAATAATAAATAAAACATCTGACATTATTACACTTATTTCATCATCAAAAGATATTATGATTAAAGACGAATTAAATCATATATCAGATATAAAAGATGAAGTTATTGAAAATATTAACAATGATTTAAAACCTTTTTATGCTGAAGCTGTTTTACCAATATTTATTGATGATAAATTGGAATATATTCTAATTCTTGGAGATAAAACTTCCGGAGATATTTTATCTAATGAAGATGTTAAATTATTGAATACTATTTCGAATCAAGCGTCAATTACTATAAAAAAGGCTCAACTACATATAGAAAAAGCCCGTTCGGAACGTTTGGCAGCGCTTGGCATGATGTCTGCAACTTTTGCTCATGAAATTAAAAATCCGCTTACTTCTATAAAAACATTTGCAGAACTTATTCCTATACAATATATGGATCATGAATTCAGAGAAACGTTTTCTAAGATTGTTTTAAACGGTGTAAGACGTATTGACGGATTAATTACTGATCTTTTAATGTTCTCATCTGATAAAATAATTATTGATAAAAGGGAATTTGACCTATTGCAATATATGAATCAACTGCTGGATGAAATGGAAATAAATTTTAATGTTGAGAAAAAAAAAGTTGTAAATATTGAAAAAAACTATAAAGATGCTAATATATATATATTTGGTGATGAAAAAAAATTAAGACAGGTATTTGTTAATTTAATAACAAATGCTTTTGAAGCTATACCAAATGATCGTAAAGATGGTTTAATTAAGGTCAATATTCAGATGAATGAAAAATTCGTTGATGTTTTTATTACTGATAATGGCACAGGGATAGCTTTAGAAGATAAGTCAAAGTTATTTGAGCCTTTCTTTACTAAAAAAGCTACCGGTGTTGGATTAGGGCTTGTTATAACAAAGAAAATAATTGATGCTCATGACGGAAAAATTAATGTGACAAGTACTTTTAAACAAGGTACTACTTTTATCGTGTCTTTGCCAATTTAAATGAGGTTAATATGGATTTGATTGCACTCTTAACACTTAGAGATGATTTGATTATACCTGAAGTAAAAGCAACTTTAAAAAATTACATAATATATCCTTTAAACACTCTGGAAGCTCTGCTTAATCTCTATTCAAATGTTCCAATTACATTGGTTTTAATAGATATTGAATCTTTTAAAAAATCTCAGCTTGAAGATATATTAAGTAAATTAGAGAACGATATGGTTATATTTATTGTATCGGAAAAATATGATAAATTTACTATGGATAATATGCCTCCCAGTGTTTATGGTCAGGCTGAAGATCAATCTATACGCATTGAACTACCTGATTTAGTTGAGCATGCATTAGAAAAACATAAATATAAAAATGTTATGAATCTTCTCAGACAATCAAGAAATAATATAAATATTCCTATATCAATATCAAATCCAAATCAAGATATAAATTTTTATTCGGGACAATCACAAATGTATTCGCAATTTGAAAATGAAGGAACTCAATCCGAAAAATTTTTGCAAAAAAAAACTTTGGTCAATTTCGCTAAAATGCTTACTGCCAATTTTGATATGAAAAAATTGTTTAATTATTTTATTGATTCTGTAATGGAAATAACACGCGCCAGCAAGATGTCTATTATGCTTAGAGAAAAAGACGGATTTAAAGTTAAAGCTAATTGGGGACTGGACCAATATATTGCTGATAATCTTAAATTAAGAAATGACAGTGCTCTTGTTATGTGGTTAAGTAAAACCGGCCGAATAAGACATATACCGATAAATCCTGTTGATTCGATTTCTTTAAATATGAAATCCGAGATGGAACTTCTGCAATGTGTATTCTCTTTTCCTATGATACAGAAAGGAAAATTAATAGGTATTTTTAATATTGATAATAAAATCACTGAAGAACAGTTTTATAAAGAAGAGCTCGAGATAATATACGGATTATGCAATTACCTTGCTGTTGCTATTGAAGATATTGATTTGTATCATCAAATCTGGTACCAAAAAGAATTTACAAAAAATATTTTATCAAGTATGAATAGCGGCGTTATCGCCATTAATAAAGATGAAAGAATTACTATTTTTAACCAACAGGCTTCCGATATTTTACATTTAAGTCCTCTGGATGTGGTTGGCCGTGATTTAAGAAATTTACCATCTCCGCTGGGAGACATACTTTTTGAAACAATGACCACAGGAACTTCATATAAACGATATGAAGTTGAAATACAACCCGAAGGAATACCAATGGGAATTAATAGCTATCGATTGCTGGATGAAAATCAGATGCCGATTGGAGCTGGTATTGTTTTTAATGATTTATCCGATTCCAAAAGATTAGAACAACAAAAAAGGAAAACTGAAAAACTTGAAGCTGTTAATAATTTAATGGCTAAAATAGCGCATGAAATAAGAAATCCAATGACATCAATTTATACTTACACACAACTTCTCAATGACAGATGCGATGAAAAGGAACTTAACAACTTCTATTCAACAGCTGTTAGCCAATCGATTCATAAGCTGGATAGCTTAATTGGTAAGCTTCTTATATTTTCAGATAAACCCGATTATAGCTTCTTTAAAGAGGATATTAATGCAATAATAGATGAAACAAAAGAATTTATTTTAAAAAATATTCCATCAACACATAATTTTTCAGTAAAGAATTTAGAAAAACCTGCGTATATTAATATAGATAAGAAACTTTTTATTAAAGCTATTTCTTATTTGGCATTCAGTGCTGTTGATAGAACTCCTGATGGTGGGAATATAGCACTCAGTGCTGCAATTACAACAAATCCTGATTATTCTCTGGTAATATCTATTGAATATAGCGGAGAAGCATTCACGGATAAAGAAAGAGAAAATTTACTCGAACCACTTTTAAATATTGATAATCTTGGGGCTGAACTCAATATCCCGATTAGTTATAAAATATTAGATGAACATAATGGTACACTAAATATTAAAAGTGAAAATGGGAAAAATGTATTTTTAATAAAATTACCTGCTTATATGGTTATTGAAGCTGAAAAACCAATGGCTTTAGGGCTTGCAACGAAATAACTGTTACAAGTAGGCGCACAGTTATTTCGTCGCAAGCCTTTAATAGAAAAAAATTTATAATTTATTTGGAGGATGAATATTGCCAATAAATAAAGACAAAATTCTTGTAATTGATGATGAATTGATGCCAAGATATTCCATCAAAATGGTTTTAAAAGACAGATATACTGTTTTTACGGCAGAAGGCGGAGCTGAGGGACTTGAATTCATGTCACAAATACCTCCTGATATTGTAATCCTGGATATCAAAATGCCTGACATGGATGGAGTATCGGTTTTAAAAGAAATTAAAAGCAGATATCCTGAGACGGAAGTCATATTACTAACTGCACATGCAAGTCTCGAATCTGCAAGGAGCGCAGTACATCTTGGCGCTTTTGATTATTTAATGAAACCATTTGATAAAGATGATCTTATAAGAGTAGTTGAAAAAGCTTTATTAAGAAAACAAACTATAGATTTAAATAGGTCGGAACGTAATGGATTGCTCGATAAAAATGTTTATCTTGAAGATCAAATAAGCAAAACAAGAGAAAAGCTTATGACATTTTATGATGGTACAATTAAAGCTCTCATTCGTACTATTGACGCTAAAGATCACTATACATTCAATCATTCCGAGCATGTAGCGCAGATATCATTTTCAATAGCTGAAATATTAAATTTACCGCCAAATATTAAAGACAAACTCAGACAAGCGCCTATAATTCACGATCTTGGCAAAATCGGGATTGATGAAATAATTCTTAGAAAAAAAGGATTATTAACTTTTGAAGAATTTACTGATATAAAAAGACATCCTGAAATAGGAGCTCTGATTATTCAACCGGTACCTTTTCTTGAAGATGTTATACCTATTGTTTTATATCATCATGAAAAATTTGATGGGACAGGATATCCGAAAGGGCTAAAAGGTGAAGATATACCTTTGAGTGCAAGAGTTGTAGCAATAGCTGATGCTATAGATGCAATGATGCATAAAAGACCATATAGAGATGCGCTGCCAATGGAAAAAGTATTGCTTGAATTAAGCAATGGATCTGGAATACAATTTGATCCTGAAATTGTCAAATTAATTTTAGAAGAAAAAACATTTATAGCAAATTTCAAATCGGATTCTTTTCTTCGATTGGAATAACAACGAAAAAAGCCATTTGCTTTTTTCAAGCAAATGGCTATTTTGTTATTAATTAATACATTCCGCCCATACCGCCCATACCACCACCTGGCATTGGAGGCATAGCTGGTTTTTCTTCCGGAATATCTGTAATAAGTACTTCGGTTGTAAGCAAAAGAGCTGCAATACTAGCTGCATTTTGAAGTGCAGAACGGGTAACTTTAGTAGGATCAATAACGCCAGCTTTAATCATATCTTCATAAATATCTGTAGCTGCATTATATCCCACCGTAGCACTTTTTTCCGCTTTTAATCTTTCTACTACTACGGAGCCGTCTTTCCCTGCATTTGTAGCAATCTGTCTTACAGGTTCTTCAAGCGCACGACGAACTATATTTACACCTGTTGCTTCATCGCCGGCTAACTTCAAATCATCAAGAATTTTAATGCAGCGTAATAAGGCAACACCGCCACCAGGGACGATACCTTCTTCAACTGCTGCACGAGTAGCTGCAAGAGCATCTTCCACTCTTGCTTTTTTCTCTTTCATTTCGGTTTCTGTTGCAGCTCCAACATTAATAACCGCAACTCCGCCTGCTAATTTTGCAAGACGTTCTTGTAATTTTTCTTTGTCATAATCTGAAGTAGTTTCTTCAATCTGACGGCGGATCTGATTGATGCGTTTATTTATTGCATCTTTATTTCCGGCACCTTCAACAATTGTTGTATTATCTTTATCTACTGTAATAGTTTTAGCCTGACCTAACATTGCTATAGTAGCGCTTTCCAGCTTTTTACCTACTTCTTCTGAAATAACCTGACCACCGGTTAATGTAGCAATATCTTCTAACATTGATTTCCTACGATCTCCAAAACCAGGTGCTTTTACAGCAACACAGTTTAAAGTACCGCGCAGTTTATTAACTACCAGAGTAGCTAAGGCTTCGCCTTCTATATCTTCACTTATAATAAGTAATGGCTTGCCGGTTCTTGCTGTCTGCTCAAGAATAGGTAATAAATCTTTCATGGAGGAAATCTTTTTATCATATATTAATATATATGCATCTTTTAAAACAGCTTCCATTCTTTCAGGATCAGTAACCATGTATGGTGAAACATAACCTTTATCAAACTCCATACCTTCAACTACATCTAAAGTAGTTTCCATACTTTTTGCTTCTTCAACAGTAATAACACCATCTTTACCGACTTTATCCATTGCCTGAGCAATTAAATTACCAATAACAGTATCATTATTGGAAGAAATTATAGCAACTTGTGCAATTTCTTCTTTATTTTTAATATTGGTGCTCATTTTTTTTATTTCTTTTACAACAACATCAACAGCTTTTTCTATCCCTCTTTTAATAGCCATTGGGCTAGCGCCTGCTGTGACATTTTTCAAACCCTCTCTAATCATAGCTTGAGAAAGAAGAGTACCGGTTGTAGTTCCATCTCCTGCTACATCATGAGTTTTTGTAGCAACTTCTTTTACTAATTGAGCTCCCATATTTTCATATGGATCTTTTAATTCAATTTCTTTAGCGATTGTAACGCCATCATTGGTTATAGTCGGCGAACCAAATTTTTTATCTATAACTACGTTACGGCCTTTAGGTCCTAACGTTATTTTTACTGCGTTAGCTAATTGATCAACACCACGCAATAATGCACGTCGTCCTTCTTCGTCAAACATTAACTGTTTAGCCATCTTATTCATCTTCCTTTCTTTAAAGTAGAGACGCAAAATTTTGCGTCTCTACAAAAATTTATGATATAATTCCTAAAATATCTTCTTCACGCATAATCAAATAATCAACATCATCAATTTTAATTTCAGAACCGGAATATTTGCCAAAAAGCACTTTATCTCCAACTTTCACTACAAAAGCTTGTTTTTGACCATTTTCCAGAACTTTTCCCGAACCAATAGCTATTACTTCGCCTTCTTGCGGCTTTTCTTTTACTGTATCAGGAATAATGATTCCACCTTTTATCTGTTCTTTTGTTTCTAAAGGTTTTATTAACACTCTATCAAACATAGGTTTTATTGCCATATCTGTTTCACCCCCCTTTCTAAAAATTTTATATTCAAGCATTGGGTTCTGCTAGCACTCACCTTTAATGAGTGCTAACAAAATATACATAAAATTTAATATAAAATCAAGCACTAATTTAATGGATTGCTTTGAATTATACATAAAATTTGCGCAATATCAAGATAAAAAATATAATTATCTCATTTTTTTGCGTTAATTCTTAAAAATGCTTCGTTTTTCTTATAAGTTAGGTTGAGTATATATCAGAATGATAAATTTCTGTCATTCTGAGCGACAGCGAAGAATCTGCTTTTCATACTTCAAAACAGATTCTTCGCGGAGTTTACACTGAGTGAAACGAATGTACTTAGAATGACAACAAAAGCTAAAGTTATCATTTTATTTAATGTTTAAGATAAACCTTTTCTCACCCAGAATTGATGAAAAAAATATTTTTCTAGTTGACTTTTATTTTTAAATAATATATATATACATATTATCCTACTGTTTAATCCGACTTTATTATAAAATATAAGGGAAGGAGGTAAAGAAGTAGAGAGAGAATATTGATATTACCTTAAAAAAAGAAGGAGGCAAAATGAACAAGAAAAGTAAATTTTTTTCTGTAGTTTTATTTTTAGTTTTTTTAAATTTTGCAAGTTACACCTATGCAGATATAACTCCATTAGATGGTGTTGATTTTAACGTCCCTATGGTTAATTATACGAACGGGTCTTGGTCTCTTGGATGGGAGTTTACTCCGAAATATAATGTAACTGCTGATAAACTTGGATTTTATGATGATTATCGCAATGGACTTACCGAATCACATAAAGTCGGGCTTTTTGATATGAACAAAAATTTACTTCGCTATACCATAGTTGACAATTCCAATCCCTGGGGAGTATTAAATGATGGCTACTTTTTTAAATGGAATGGAATTAAACCTATAGATCTTATTGCTGGTGAACATTATGTTGTAGCAGCTGTAACAGGATCAGAAAATTACACATGGAATCCTTATGATTTCACTGAAAAATGGGCAACATATATTACTGAACGTGAATCACCTGGTAATGCTCTTATTTATCCAGAAAATACTTATGGTATTACTGGAATATTCGGTCCTAACATAGGAGTTACACCAGAACCTTCTTCTATTATACTTTTTGGAATAGGACTAAGCAGTATGTTTTTTATTAAAAGAAAAAATTTCTTAAAAAAATAGTAACTATTCAGCACACTGTAGGGGCAACCCCATAGGTGTTAAGTTAAGGATCTAATATTTCAATAAAAAGCTATATTTTATTTGATTTTATTAGATTATCAACTAGAATATCGATAATTAAACGATAAGCTTAACTTTAAATGTCATTCTGAGTGAAACGAAGAATCTG
>JACRDZ010000296.1 GCA_016212735.1 Candidatus Firestoneibacteriota bacterium
CGTTGGTCAAAAACTGAAAATACCAGTAAATATGGAAGATTTATCATATATAGGAGAAAGATTTATATGGCCTGTGAGAGGGAGAGTGATAACAGGATTTGGGATGAGAAACAATATACCGCATAAAGGGATAGATATTCAGGCGTCTCCAGGTACTCTGGTAAAAGCTTCTAGAAAAGGCGAGATAAAATATACGGGGTATTTTCCTCAATTAAAAAATGTAATCATAATAAAACATGATGACGTTACTTCTACAGTATACAGTAATATAGATGAAGTAAAAGTAACAATCGGGACTAAAGTTGAAGAAGGAGAAGATATTGGCACTGTAGCTATAAAAAACGATTCAAAAAACTCTTTTCTCCATTTCGAAACAAGATTTAATATAATAGCTAAAAATCCTTTGTATTATTTAGAGAAATAATATAAAATAGTACAGCTTTAAGGAGTAAATATATATGACAAAAGAAGAAGTAATTAATAAATACAAACAATATATTATGGATACATATACGCGCTATGATCTATGTTTAGTTAAAGGACAGGGGATAAATGTCCAGGATATTTCAGGGAAAACATATATGGATTTTATTTCAGGGATTTCGGTAGTTAATCTTGGATACAATAATTCTAAATGGCTTTCTGCTATGCAAAAACAATTGACAGAGATTACACATAGTTCAAATCTTTTTTATATACAGCCTCAGGTTGAATTAGCAGAGATATTGATAAAAAATTCAATTAAAGGCAAATGTTTTTTTTGTAATAGCGGCGCAGAAGCTAATGAAGCTGCAATAAAGATAGCGAGAAAATTTGCGTATGAAAAAGGGAAAAAACAGTCAGAAATCATAACTTTAGAACAATCATTTCATGGAAGAACAATCGCTACTGTTACAGCTACGGGACAGAAGAAATATCAGGAAGGATTTGCTCCTCTTTTAAGTGGTTTTGTTTATACTCCTTTAAATAATCTTGAAGCTTTAAAAAACAAAATAAATGATAATACATGTGCAATTATGATTGAGCTGGTGCAGGCTGAAGGAGGAATAAAAGTAGCAGATAAAAATTTTGTTAAAAATATTGCTTCGTTATGCAAAAAAAATAATATTCTTCTTATAATAGATGAAGTACAAACTGGTATTGGCAGATGCGGTGATCTATTCGCATATAAATTGTATGATATTGAACCGGATATTTTCACTCTGGCTAAAGCACTTGGTAATGGTATACCTATTGGAGCTATGATTGCCAGGAAAGAAATTGCAGAAGTTTTTAAACCCGGTACACATGCATCAACTTTTGGCGGAAATCATCTTGCCTGTACTTCTGCTCTTGCAGTAATTGACACTATTTTGAGTGAAAAGCTCATTAAAAACGCAAAACAGATGGGGAAATATTTGTCTGGCAGGTTAAATGATTTAAAAGAAAAATATTCGTTTATTAAGGATATTCGTGGTCTGGGCCTTCTTGTAGGAATGGAGATGTCTCATCCCGCACATAACATTATAGAAAAATGCAGAGATAAAGGAGTTATATTAAATTGCATTCAGAATACAGTTATAAGATTTGCTCCTCCTCTTATTGTTACAAAACACGATATAGATTTCATGATAAAAATTCTGAATGAAGTGCTTATTGAGGAGGTTCTAGGAGGTAAAAATGGAACATAATGAACTTGAAATATTTAATGAAATGTGTGAATTAGCTAAACATATGCAGAATCATCAGCAGATTGTTAAAGCTATTATGGATAAGTTGAGTAAAGCTGTAGAATATACTGCAGCAGTTATTTTGATTCTGGATGAGGAAGAAATCATCACAAATATTGTATATCCGAGTACTAAATATTTTTTAGATAGTTCAATAAAATTAATTTGTGAAAGCCTGCCGCAGGATATAAAAGAAAGAAAGTCTCCAGAAAACTTTAAAAAGATAATTTATGAAGATATTGAAAATACAAATTATGATAGAGAAGAGTTTAATGAAGTTAAAAGTTATTATATAATTCCTCTTATAATAAGAGATAAAACTCAGGGGTTCTTAGGTATTACAAGCGGAGAGGAAAATCTTTTTACTAAAAGAGAAGAAGAAATTCTAACTATATTTGCAAATCAGTCTGCAATACTTATTGATAATGCCAAACTTTATTCTCAAACTGAACAGCGTATAGCTGAAATGTCGATCCTGCATGAAGTAGGGAAAGTCCTTAGTTCAATATTAAATCTTGATCGTCTTCTGAATATTATTGTTGAACGTTCAGCAGAACTTTCGCGTGCTACACGTGTCAGTATAATGTTATATGATTCTGAGAAAGAAAAATTTATTATAAAAATCAGTAAAGGTCTTCCCCCTGAAATCATTAAAGATACTGTAGTACATAAAAATGAAGGAATTACAGGTTATGTAATTGATACAAAAAAGTCCATACTTGTAAGAGACATAACAAAAGAAGAACCATTTTCAAATTTAAGAAATAAGAAAAATTATGTGACTAATTCATTTATGAGTTTCCCTCTTGTTATAAGATATCATGCCGCAGGGGTTTTACATGTAAGCAATAAAATCAACGGAGCTACTTTTGATAACGAAGATTTTGAACTTCTGGATACTTTTATTTTTCAGGCAAGAGCAGCCATTGAAAATTCCATGCTTTATGGAGAAATGGAACAGCTAGCAATAACAGACGGACTTACTCATATTTACAATCATCGTTATTTTCAGGAACAGCTTGCACGGGAAATAAAACGGGCTAACAGATATAAACTGAATATTTCAGTTTTAATGATAGATATTGATTATTTCAAACAGTATAATGATAAATACGGTCATCCAAAAGGCGATCAGGTATTAAAAAAAGTGGCTCTTTTGGTTAAAAAATTTGTACGTAATGTTGATATTGTTGCCAGATACGGCGGTGAAGAGTTTATTGTAATCATGCCTGAGACGGATGCTCAGGATTCTTATGATGTTGCTGAACGTATAAGAAAAAAGATAATGTCCGAAAAATTTCCGGATTCCAATAAAGAAATTGATGAAAAAATTACGATTAGTATAGGTGTTGCATCGTATTCAAAAAATAATGAAAAAACGAGAGATGAAATTATAGAAAAAGCTGATCAGTCTCTTTATCAGGCAAAAAAAGAAGGCAGAAATAAAGTCTGCCAATGGAAAGGATGAAAAAAACAGGAGGCATAAAAGATTTATGGAAGAATACAGTCATAAAAATATTGAAACTAAATGGCAGGAATTCTGGGAAAAAAATAATAAATATTCTGTTTCAGAAACTTCTTCACGTCCTAAATATTATTGTCTGGAAATGTTCCCTTATCCTTCGGGCAAAATACATATGGGACATGTTAGAAACTATACTATTGGTGACAGCATTGCCCGTTATAAAATAATGCAGGGTTTTAATGTAATTCATCCAATAGGCTGGGATTCTTTTGGCCTGCCAGCAGAAAATGCTGCGATTAAAAATAAAATCCCACCGGATGAATGGACGCTTGATAATATTAAATATATGAAATCTCAACTTAAGAAAATGGGACTGTGTTATGACTGGGGAAGAGAAGTTACCACGTGTTTGCCGGAATATTATAAATGGAATCAATGGCTGTTTTTAAAGATGTTTGAAAAAGGATTAGTATATAAAAAAATGTCACCTGTTAACTGGTGTCCATCCTGTAATACAGTTCTTGCTAACGAACAGGTAATAGAAGGATTATGCTGGAGATGTGATTCTCATATTGTAGAAAAAAATCTTGAACAGTGGTTTTTCAGAATTACGGATTATGCTGAAGAACTTCTTGATGGATTAAAAGAATTAATAAGTGGCTGGCCTGAACGTGTTATAACTATGCAGAGAAACTGGATTGGGAAAAGCCGTGGTGTTGAAATTAATTTTAAACTGAAATCAATGGATAGAAAACTGCCAGTTTATACTACAAGAATAGATACTATTTTTGGAGTAACTTATATGGTTCTGTCTCCAGAACATCCTCTTATTAATGAATTGATTCAAAATAGCATTAACAAAGAAGATATAATCCGTTTTATTGTAAAAGCATCTGAAGAAGACTATAAAAAGCGCATAGCAGATGATACAGATAAAGAAGGAATATTCACAGGACATTATGCTATTAATCCTCTTAATGAAGAAGAGATTCCTGTCTGGATTGCAAATTATGTTCTTATGGATTATGGGACAGGAGCTGTTATGGCTGTTCCTGCTCATGACGAGCGTGATTTCGCTTTTGCAAAAAAATATAATCTGCCTGTTAAATTAGTAATTCGGCCAGAAAATATTTCTTTGAAAAATAATGAATTGACAGAAGCTTATATTGGAGAAGGTATTTTAGTAAATTCAGGAACATTTAATAAGTTAAACAATATAGAAGCAATAGATCGTATTGGAACATGGATTGAGCAAAACAAACTTGGTAAAAAAACCGTAAATTACAGATTAAGAGATTGGGGGATTTCAAGACAGAGATACTGGGGAACACCTATTCCTATTGTCTATTGCCCGGAATGCGGAGTTGTTCCTGTCCCTCTTGAAAATTTACCTGTAGTTCTGCCATTAAACGTTAAATTCGATGCAAATGGAGTTTCTCCTTTACCAAATTTAGAAGTATTTTTAAAAACAAAATGTCCGGAATGCGGAGAAGAAGCTGAAAGAGAAACAGAAACAATGGATACTTTTGTTGATTCCTCATGGTATTTTGCAAGATATTGTTCCCCGCAAGAAGATACAAAACCTGTTAATCCTGAAAAAGTTAAATATTGGATGCCTGTTGATCAATATATTGGCGGAATAGAACATGCTGTTCTTCACCTTCTTTATTCAAGATTCTTTACAAGAGTAATGCATGATCTTGATCTTATTCCTTTTATAGAACCATTTAAAAAACTTCTAACTCAGGGAATGGTAATCAAAGACGGAGCTAAAATGTCCAAGTCTAAAGGAAATGTTGTTGATCCTGATACTATAATTGAAATGTACGGAGCAGATACAGCAAGAATATTTATATTATTTGCTGCTCCTCCTGAAAAAGATCTGGAATGGAGTGATGAAGGAATTAAAGGTTCTTACCGTTTTTTAAGTCGTGTTAATTCTCTAATTAAAAACATAACTCATGAAATAAAAAATGCAAGGGTTGAAAATATTGATGTATCTTTATTAACTCAAGAAGAAAAAAATCTGCGATGGAAAACACATACTACTATTAAAAAAGTTACCGATGATATTGAAGATAGATATCATTTTAATACTGTAATCTCAAGCTTAATGGAACTTGTTAACGAAATTTATTCTTATAAACCTGATATTTCAAAAAAGGAAAATATTGTAATTTTTAGAGAAGCATTGGAGACTCTGGTGCTTTTACTTTCTCCATTTGCTCCGCATCTTGCTGAAGAAATGTGGGAGAATCTTGGAAATAAACCAAGTATATTTGATGTCCCCTGGCCTAAATATAATAAAGAGGCTATATTAAAAGAGGATATTATAGTTGTAATTCAGATAAATGGAAAAATAAAAAATAAAATTACTGTACAGGAAAATATAAATGAAGAAGATTTGAAACAAAAAGCTTTATCTCTTGAAAAAATTAAAGAATTGATAAAAGAGAGAGAGCCTAAAAAAATTATAGTTGTTCCAAAAAAGCTGGTGAATATTGTAATATAATTGGGTATATATTTTATGCAAATAAATGTAGTTATAGTTATTATAAATCTGTTTTCAACCAATAAAATTACGAATTATATAAAATTTTTATCATCTATATTTCTTGTTGAATTCTCAATCTTCTTCTCTCTTATACTACTTTTGGCAAATAGAACTTATTCATCAAATCTTACAAAATATGATACGTCCCTACCCTGCATAACATGTCATTTTGATCGTAAATACTTAATGCATCCAATAAATATATCAATGGAAGGTAAAGGACTCAAGACAACACTTCCATTAAACAACAGCAAAATTACTTGTTTAACCTGCCATAAATATCATACAGATGATCCTCTATCAAGGATTCAACTGCATGATACAACATATACATTTTTGCTTAGAATTCCAAATGTACCTGTTTCATCTTTATGCGTAAATTGTCATGATAATAATAAATATGTTATTGGAACAAATCATGACATGAAAGTTACAGCTCCTGGTGAAAAAAATGTACTTGGTCAAACGACAAATAAAATGGGGCCATGTTCTGCATGTCATCTGGCACATAATGGACTGGAGATTAATCTATGGGCAAAAGAAATGGTACTTGCACCGGATATAACTTCTATGTTCTGCAAAGGATGTCATAATGAAAAAGGCTGCGCAAGCACAAAAAATTTAAATGAATTTATGCATCCTATGCTGGTTTCACCGTCAAAAAAAGGATTAACAACTACATTACCTCTTTTTAATGAAGATGGTAAGCCATCTTATGAGGGGGAGATTACATGTGTTACATGTCATAATGTGCATCAATGGGCTCCTGATGAAAAAAAACAAGGTCTTTATAAAAAAGAGATTGGCGCTTCAGATACAAAATTTTTACGTATAAATAATCAGAAAAATTCAGAATTATGTACCAATTGCCATAAATTACAGGGACTTGTTATTGGGACACCGCATGATTTAGTAGAAGTTTCTTATAATGAAAAGAATATACAGGGAATTACTGCGGGTAGTGGTGGGCAATGTTCAGCCTGTCATCTTATACATAATGGGAAAGATAAAGAAAATTTTGCAAGAGAGTATGGGCAGGGAGAAGATGTTATTACACAAAAATGTACAAGCTGTCATTCTGAAGGAAAAATTGCGGATAAAAGACTAATAGGAGCAAATTCACATCCAATAAATGTAGCACTTGCTTCATGGAAAATGTCAACAAATCTTCCTCTTTATGATAGAGAAGGCGGAATAAATCAAAAAGGGACAATTAAATGCATAACATGTCATAATGTTCATCAATGGACTTCGGATAAAACAAAGCTGGGGAAAGTAGTTGCAAAAGAAAAAGTAAAATTAACTATAAATATGATTCAAAAAGGAATCGTTGGAGAAATTGTATTTGTTAAAGGAAACCAGGTTTATATAAATCATACAAATGATAAAATAACTGTAGCAAAAGATGATATTTTATACATTTTCAAAGAAGAAAGAGAATTCGGCAGATTAAAAGTACTGAATTATAATCCATTTGCCAAAGAATCGGAGATATTTGCTAATATAATTACAGACGAAATAGCAAGTAAACTTGGGAAAGGTGATATTGTTTACAATCCTAAATTTCTTGATGCATCTTCAAGCGGAACAATTGCTGGAGATGGAACAAACAGTTTTTTGCGAATGCAAAATAGCAGTTCTAAATTATGTATTTCATGTCATAAACATCAAGAATCAATAATAGGGACAAAACATGATATATCAGTTAATTTTCCGAATAATTCCAACATCAGAAACGAAAAAAATATTTTGTCCGGACCATGTTCTTCCTGTCATACTCCACATAATAGTGTTGGGGTATATTTATCAGCTATAAGTTCAAAAAGCATGGATTCTGACAGAAGAGATTATATTTCAAAACTCTGCACTATATGCCATAGTGCAAGTGGTATAGCAAATACAAAAGTTTTAAGAGATCATCATCTTATAAGAATTTTCCCATCTTATATTCTGGATCTTACTCCTCCTCCAACTTTTATGCCTTTATATGAAATTGGGGGCAGAGTCGGATTCTGGGATTATGTAAGTTGTTCGACATGTCATAATGTTCATCAATGGGATCCTGAAAAATCAGAAAAACGGGATTTTACTGAAGGTGATGAAACAAATAGTTTCTTGCGTATGCCAAATAATGATAAGCAATTATGCGAAGCATGCCATATTAATGAAGTAAATTTAAAAATGAAAGAAGAATTAAAAAAAGAAACAAAAAAAACCCAGGAGACTATTATTGTTGAGGATAAAAAAGAAGAAAAAATTGTTGTTATTTCTGAAGGCGGGCCAAAAATTGAGGTATTAAATCCTAAAACTAATTCTATTCTAACCAGATATGAACATGATATAAGCGGAACAATAGATGATCCTACAGTGACAAGAGCTCAAGTCCTTGTAAATGGCAAGCCATATATAATTTCTGTATCCGCAGGGTCATTTTCAGATAAAATAATTCTTAAGGAAGGTAAAAATCATATTCGTGTATTGGCAACTAATCCTGAAGGTAAAAGTGGAGCATCAGGAGAAATTGTATGTACTGTAGATACTCGCAGACCAATGGTTATTCAATATGAATATACAAAACCTGTAACTTTAACAGATGATTTCAGGTTAAAGGTAGTATTTAATCAGACGATGAATGCTGATGTTTTACCTTTTATTTATTTTGTTACAAGTGATAAAAAAACTATAGTACCGGAAATACAAATTTCTACTTCTGCTAAATTTATTAATCAATTTGAAGAAATACCTTTGATTGATTCAAATGTAATTAAAGAAATGAAAAATGGAGAAATTCTATTGAATGCAAAAATATACTATGGGTATGGAAATATGCCGCAGGTTATAGTAAAAGACACAAATAGAGATAAAAATCCTGGACCTTTTAATGATTCAATAAAAATAAAAGTTACTTCTATTTCAGAACCGGAAGGAGAAGTATATGATATTAAAGAAAGCAATGAATATCCTGGAATTTTTATTGGACGGTTTGAGTTTGGCAGATGGGTAGAATCAGGTGATAAATTGGTTACTATTGATGACAAAGAAACATTTACAGTTACTTACTATCTTGCAGAATATACTTCGACAAATATTATAAATGATACTTTTATAACTAATCCAATAAAAATTACCCGCGAAATGAAGGGAACTGTTCATATAGTTGTCGAAAATGCTATGGGTATAAACGGAAATCTAATAGATAAGGACAATACAGAATCATTTATTGTAAATCCCGATTTATTTTATATTAAAAATACAGATACTGCCAATATTGATGAGGGCGAAATTACACGTACAATAAACATACATCTTAAATTCTCAGTGCCGGATGCACAAAAGATGATAATAAGTGAAGACCCTGAATTCAAATCAAGCGAATGGGAGCCATATAAAAACGAAAAAGAGTTCTTTTTAAGCAATTCTATAGGTCATAAAACTTTATACATTAAATTTAAAAATAAATTTAGTGCAGAATCACCTGTAATAAATAAAAAAATTAGTTATATACCGATAGAATATAAAACAGTATTAAATAAAGACATTGATAAAGATGTTTTTTTAACAAAAGAAATGGGACCGTTTTTAGTAACTAAATCAATAAATATTACTCAAGGTGCTACTCTTACAATAGGTGCAGGTGTAAAATTCTGGATTGATGCCAGTGCTTCTCCAAAAATTCAAATAATAGTTGACGGGATAATCAATACTGTGGGAAGCGAATTTGATAGAATAGTTTTTA
Source organism: Candidatus Firestoneibacteriota bacterium (assembly GCA_016212735.1). The sequence continues at coordinate 9,465 of JACRDZ010000296.1, forward strand.
CTTCAAACGCAGTAAAACCTATCCCTGGAGATTGGATTGGGATTAAAATTATTAATTCAAAAGAAAATGTTTTTAAATATACAGATGTTAATTATGCAGAAGAAGGATTTGTTGCTTTAGGATCTGATATTAATATAGAAAATTGTAAATTTGAGCGTAATAAAACAGCAGGAGTTGTTTTTGATCAGCGTTCAACAGGGTCTGTTTTATTCAGTGAGTTTCGCGTTAATGGAATAGGAATACAAACAAAAGATATTTCAAATCCAGAGATAAGTAATAATTATATTGTGCTGAATGAAGTCGGTATTTCCTGTGAAAGTATTTCATCTCCCAAAATTATAAACAATATAATATTAAAAAGTGCAAAAACAGGGATAAGTTGTACTGTCATGGCCGCTCCTCCTATTTCAGATAACAATATTTCTCAGAATATTGAATATGGTATTTATATTATTAATTCTGCACCAATGATATATCAAAATAATATTATAGAAAATTCTATAGGTATTTTTTGTGAAAAATATTTATATCCATTTTTAATTAAAAACAATAATCTTTTTAATAATAAAGATTACTCCATGAAATTAAATAATTTTACAGAGAATCTGGATGTTGCTAAAAACTGGTGGGGAGTGAGAAATCCAGATATTATTAAAAAAATTGTTTATGACAACAGTGATGATCCTGGTTTAGGGAAATTAGTATTTCTACCTTTTCTTGAAGCACCTGCTGCTTCCAAGAACGTAAGCATTGTCATAGATAAAGTTAAACCTAAAGTCCTGACTGCTGAATTTCAGAATCCTGCAAATATAACTTCATTTTTTCAGGTATCTCTTGTGTTTGATGAATCCATTAATCCGTATATATTGCCTAAAATAACCATGGTTCTACCGGATGGAAAATCTATAGTCCCAGCACAGGGAATATTTTCTTCAATTAACTCGGAAAATGATACTTATATTACTCCGTTCATTAATCTGGATGAAAGCATGGCAGGAGAAATAAAACTTTATATTGAAAATGTACAGGATCTAACAGGTAATCTTATGGATAAAACACCTATTACTACTTTTATTCTGGACCCTGTATTAAATGTTAAAGAAGGGTTTTTTATTTCTAAACCTGAAATAACTTTGCAGATAAAAACTCAAGATGCGTATGAAATGATAATAAGTGAAAATCCAAATTTTAAAAATGCAGCATGGGAAGCATTTGCTTCTATTAAAAATATAGAGCTTTCAAAAGAAGAAGGCAAAAAATCGATTTATTTCCGTACACGTAAAAAAACTGGAATATTATCACCTGTAAGCCAATACGTACTTTTTCTGGACAAAACTCCACCGCGCATAATCAACCAGGTATATAACGTGCCTAAAGTAGATGAGTCTTTCAAGCTGACATTATATTTTAATGAACGTCTGAATATAAATTGTAAACCTAAAATTACACTTAGAAGCAATAATAAAAATGAATTTGTTTTACCGCAGGGTAATTTTGTATCCTCAAGCCTGATAAATGACACTTATATTATTCCAGCAACCGTTTTATCAAAAGATCTTGAAGGATATTTAACCGTTATAGTAGAAGATATAACCGATTTATCCGGAAATAAAATAGATCCAACCAGCATGAACAATCTGTTCCGATATGACATAATTCCCCCGTCTCCTATGGTAAAAATAGAAGGAGGAAATTTTACACAGAAAAATGAAATAATACTTATTTTTGAGAAACAGGAAGGCCGTGTTGGAGTAGAAACAATGTTAAGTGAAGATAAAGATTTTAAAGATGCAAAATGGGAGGAATTAAAAACAGAACGCGGGTTTAATCTATCGCAGGGTGAAGGTGAAAAAAATATTTATCTTAAGTTCCGTGACAAAATAGGATATGAGTCTTCACCTCAGAAGGTCACTGTATTCATTGACAGAAAAGCTCCTCAAATTATTAGTTATTCATATCCGAAACCTGCGCGCATAAGCAATGACTTCCAGATAAAAATTCAATTTGATGAATCAATTGATACTACAAATATTCCATCTGTTAGTCTTACAAGTACTGGAGATAAAAGTCCTGTAATTTCCGGAAATGGAAGTTTTTCATCCAGTAAATTCCCTGATGATACTTATATTTCACCTATTATTAATCTTGATGAAAATATGGGTGGAGCAATTACAATAGTAGTTGCTAAAGTTTATGATATTGCAAAAAATATACTGGAAATGGAAATGAAAGAAACTTTTAATTTTGATACATACGCTCCTATAGCATCAGATATTATTGTTAAACAGGGAGAATTTATCCGCGAACCTAAAGTTAATTTTATGCTTTCTGTAATTGGAGCCCGCAAAATGATGATTTCAGAAAGCATTGAATTTGCCGATAGTCAGTGGCTTGATTATGCTGCTGAATATGAATATATTCTATCCAATCAGGATGGTGTTAAAAAAGTTTATTTTAAATTTGAAGATGAAAGTGGAAATGTCTCAAAACCAAAGAGAGTTGAAATTACTATGGATCGTTCAAAACCAATAATAACAAAATTTGATTTTCCTTCTCTTATTGAGTTTAATAAACCTTTTCAAATAGCAATGCATTTCAGCGAAGGAGTAATGCCAAAAAAACCTGCTATTGTACTTATGAGTACAAGCCGTCTGAATTATTTAATTGCCAATGAAGGAACTTTTAAAATGGATGTATCAAAAAATGATATTTATGTAACCCCGGAAATCATTTTAGATGAAAGTATGAAAGGTGGGATTGTTATTGTTATCGATCAGGTAGTTGATGTTACAGGGAACAAAATGGATTCAGTTGGTAAACTATTGTTCTATGTTGGAGAAGAAGACCCGCGTTCGAAAAAAATCAGAATAAACGGAGGTGAATATACAGCAAGAGAAAATATTACTTTGCTTTTAAGCTATGAAGATGTTAAGGAAATTAATATTAGTGAAGACCCTGAATGTAAAAAAGGAAAATGGATTAATTTTAAAAATAAAGTTCCCTATGTATTATCAAAATCCCCTGGAGAAAAAAATTTATGTATATCATTGCGTCATATTGATGATAAAATTGAGAAACAGTATATAAAAGTCATATTAGATAAAACTGCGCCTGAAGTTATAAAATATGTATTCCCTGAACAGGATCCCCAGCTTTTTGCGCAGGTAAAACTTATTTTTAGTGAAACATTGGACAAAAATTATCCTCCAACAGTTGTTTTAACAGATGGGAACGGGGAAAATATTTTATTATCAGAAAAAGGATCTTTTGCAACAACAAATATGAAATATGATACTTATATTACATCTGTAATCCCTAAATATAAAGATCTTTCATATCCTCTTATATTTTCAATTACAAACGCTCAGGATCTGGCAGGAAATCTAACGAAATTGTTTCATATTGTAAGAGATTCAAAATAGATAAATAGGAAATTAAAGGAATATAGGTTGGAATAACAAGGGAAAATAACTATGGAAATTATAAATGTATACATAGATAAAGAAATAGTTAAAGTTGATAATGACAATGGAACTGCTTATCAGTTTAGCAAAATTTATATTGAAAAGCTTGAAAAACAAGGATATCTTGAAGAAGATGATCTTGTAAATTTTGGTTTTGAAATTTTTAATAATATATTTTCAACATCATTAAGAAGAGAAAAAATAAACAATTCTTTTGAAAAACTTTCTAATCATACGAATCTTATAATCTCAATAAGTTCGGAATTTGAAGAAATTCACAATATTCCTTTTGAAATAATTAACAATGATGGAAAAGACACGGGTTTTTTACTTAAAAAAGGGAATATTTCTATTATAAGAGATATCCCATCTCTTAGTAAAAGTGTAAAGCCTGTTCAAGCACCAATAAGAATCTTGATTCTTATTTCTCTTCCTCTTGAAATTTATAAAACCTCACCATTTGATCCGCTCAGAGAACTTGATATAATCTATTCTGCACTTAATACTTATATTGAACAAGGAATTGTAGAAATAGATATTGAGGAAAAAGTAAGTATTCGGGCTATTAAAGAAAGGCTGTCAAAAAAGGATTATCATATTATCCATTTTACAGGGCATGGTACAAGAGGCGGAAACCTTATAATAGAGGATGAAAATGATAGTTCAAAAGAAAAATCTATAAGTGCTGATGAAATACAGGATATATTTAAAGGAAGTAATGCACAATTATTTTATTTTAATGCTTGTGAAACTGCACAATCAACAGAAATTGAACCATCACTTGCATATCATATTTATAAATTTATTCCAAAAGCATAATAATGAAATAGTAAGAAAAGCATCGGATTTAATAGAAAATAATAATCATCTTGTTCTGCATGGAATAGGCGGTGCCGGTAAAAGTACAATGGCAATCTATCTCAGCAAATTCTTTAAACCTAAATTTACAAATATTTTATTTTTTAATTTTAAAGATGATTTTATTACAAAACCTGATATATTGTGCGATGAAATTATTAATTTGCTTAGAAGAAAAGAACTTATTGGTTTATCAGAATATAAAAATATTTTTGAACAAATAAAAAATTTACCCGAAAGAGAAAGCGTTTTTAAAAAATGGAATTTTATTGAAAAAAAATTAAAAGAAAATACTCTTTTGATTCTTGATAATCTTGAAGATATAATGCAGGATGAAAAAGGAATAATTAAACAAGAATGGAAAGAATTAATAAGCGAGATTTTAAAACAAAAAAATATATTTACGATTTTCACCACACGATTAAAACTATATCTCACAGAGAGGCACCCCTTAGAAAATATATTAGAAATAGAAGAATATACAGGACCAGAAATAAATTTTTTATTTAAAAATTTAAATAAAGAAAAACAAAAATATTTAGAAGCAAAGTATAAACAAATTATTGATAAATTTGGTTTTCATCCTCTTTCCATTACAAAAGCAATTGAACAAAAATTTGATAATTTAGAAAGACTTTTTAATATTCAGGATTTCAAAAATCAATTTGAATTTTATAGAAAATATTTTAATACCTATAAAAAAGATACCCAAAAACTCTTTTTTATCAAATATCCATTTTCAAATAAATTTATGGAGGGAATTTTTTCAGCAGACTTCATATCTTTAATAAAGAATAAGCTTTTGATTCTTAAAAAATACAATGAATATTTTTTACCTTACAGGATAATAAATTCA
>JACRDZ010000035.1 GCA_016212735.1 Candidatus Firestoneibacteriota bacterium
ACTCTTATAACACCCTGTACATATTTCCCTTGATTATCATGTATTGGAACTCCCAAATAATTCTGTGTATTTTTTCTGTATTTTCCTTTCCATCTTACATCTTTAAGAACATTATCAGTATTTATAACTTCACCGTATTTTACAATCCATCCTGTTATCCCTTCTCCTTCATAATACCATGCATTATTTATCTTATCTTCCAATTCACCTTTTGCTGCCCGGCAAATAATTTTTTTTTCATCAGAATTACTGCGTAAAAATATATCACAACTTTCCACATTCATTATTTCTGCTGTAATTTCAACAATTCTTTTTAATAATTCATTGAGATCCAATATTGGAAAAGTCTGATCCATAATTCTGCGGATTAATTCAAATCTCTCCGAATTTTTTTGCAATTCATTATGATCTCTAATTTTTTTAATTGCATTAGCAACAATATCGGAAAGATTCATTAAAAGAATCTGTTCAGATTTACTGAACTTATGCGGGTTGAACTTACAGGCGTATAGTATTCCTATTTTTTCATTCCCATATTTAACAGGTGCGGCAAGAAAGGATTTTATCCCGGTCTGAAGAACAAAAATATGAGTAAATTTTTTTTTCTTTTCCACATTTGATACCTGAAATGTTTTATCTTTATTAAGAATATGCCTTTCTATAAAAGCTACTCTTAAAGGAATCTTAAAAGTATTGATAATACTTTCACTAATGTTATACCCTTTAATATATTGAAGATTATTATCATTATCAATGGCTCCTACAATCAAAGCATCTACTTTCATCAAATCAACACAATGAGAAAAAATAAATTTAAATATTTCTTCATCATCATAAATAGGACTTATTTCTTTTTCCATTTCTTCTATAGTAATAAGCTGTTCCAGTTTAGTTACCAGATTGCATAGCATCTTACTAATCAATTTATCTTTAATCCAGTGACGTATCTCAACTTCTTCCAGGCAGGATGATACTTCTTTACTGTCTAGATTAAGGCTGTTAGCAAGTTTTATAATAAAATTTCTATGTTCCTTCCCAATTTTTTTACCAAGAATATGATGAATAATGATTACATAATCTCTTTTATTTGTGGAAGTAAATGGGATACCAAGATTTATGAGTTTGGCATGACATTCCTGTACTTGAGGCTGGCAAGTTTTTATTACTTTTTTAGCTAGAACAGTGCTTGAATTGCAGCATCCCTGCAAACCTTTTTCCCTGCTTCTTATCAAACTGCAGTAACGCGGCAAGTCTTTTTCTTCAAATGTTCTAATTAATACCTGTCCGGTTGAATCAACAATATTTGCTTTAAGTCCAGTAATATCAGAAAATTCACTAAGAATTTTTTTCCAGAATACTTTCTCATTTTTACTAAAACCTTCTTTACTATTCATGATAAACTCCTTAATCCGAGTTATTTTGAAATTTCTGCTCTAAATCTGCCATTTTTTAATGCTTCTATCAAATCTTTCATTGAACCTATATAATCATCAAAAACTGTATATGCTTTCCCAAGTTCTTCCAGAGAATGAGCATCTGAAGATCCTATCCCGGGCAATTTAAGCATTTTACTTGCTTTCTGTGCCATTTCGTTTTCTTCATCAATAATTTTTGCATTAATAATTTCAAGAGCATATATTTTTTTTAATTTGAAAACATAATCACCCAGATAATGAGAATAACCTTTGTGATATGGATGGCTCGGAATCGCAATTCCTCCATCACTTTGAACCTTGTCTATTACATCCTGAATAGGAAGATATCTTCCTGAATTAAAGCTGTCATCATAAATACCAAAAACCAAGAGATGCCCGTGTGATGTATGATATTCTGCCCCCCGAAATATTTTAAAATTTTCTTTTTGAGCTATACTATCCAGCATCTGACTTGCCAAAAAACTATGATGGTCTGTTATACATATTGCATTAAGACCTATTTCTTTAGCTCTATTAATCATAGCACGGGGTTCCAGAGTACTATCACCGCTAAATATAGAATGTACATGCATATCAATTTTCATATAAACCGCCTAACAAGATTGATTTTTCAAATCTATTCTTTATAAATATCTACCAGTTCTCTAATTAAATTTTCCCATGAATATTTTTCTATAACTAATTTTCTGCCATTTTCTCCAATATGTTTGCACAAGGCTGGTTCATCCATACATTTGATTATAGCATCTTTTAATTCATCCGCATCCCCAGCCGGGACAAGAATAACATTTTTATTATTTTCTAATCCTTCAGGTATGTTTTCTTCTGGAGAAAAAGTTGTAATAGTTGTTAATCCATGTTCTAATACTGACCAGAAACTGCTGCGTTTACCTGAAATCCCATCATAAAAAGGCAACACAGCTAAATCAGATGATAATAAACTCATTGAAACATCCTGAGAAGAACAATATCCTGCCCAAAAAACATCATTGTCAAGATCAAGAGCATGGGATAATTTTTTTAAGTCTTCATAATACTTAGTAACAGCTTCATTTTTTTCAAAACCACCAGGTTCCCCTATTATCAAGAGTTTAGCTTTCCTTGACTGATCATATATAAGTCTTAATGCACGGAATAAAGACTCCAGGCTTTTTTCTTTATTTATAAAACCAAGAAAAATGATAAGTATTGTATTTTCTGTAACTTTAAGCCTTTTGCGTACTTCATCACGATTAACATTAATCCCAGGATTGTAAATTATATTAGACCTATTATATATCTTTTTTATTTTTTTATGAGCATTTGGAAATCGTGATGATATAAAATTATAGCAAAAATCTGTATTAACAATAATAATATCACTGTAAGATATCATTTTTTCTATAGTAT